>JAVEXG010000031.1:0-26332 GCA_034004115.1 Bacteroidales bacterium
AATATGCTGCAATCAATGCTCCAGCGGGATACTCTCTCTGAGGAATGTGACTCAGGAACTGGCCCGCATCAACATGGCATCCGAGCGCTCCGCCGGGCATGATTACAGGAATGCCGAGCTTGTCGAGTTCATCAACCATGTATGCTATGTACCGGGGAGATTGATTGACAACATGCTCATCGAGAGTCTCCTTCAATCCTTCAGCCATTGACTCAAGTTCCTTGATGGGAATGCCTCCGTAAGTGAGAAATCCTTCATAGACAGGTATCAGAAACTTTATTTTGTCGAATACTTCCTGTCTGTTTGTGCAGATGGCGCCGCCCCGTGAGGAACTTACCTTCCTGCCGGAGAAATAAATGATATCGCACATGTTGCTCATCTCAAGGAGGATGGATGCAAGTGAACTGTCCTTGTAGCCTTCTTCCCTCATTTTGATCATGTAGGCGTTCTCGCCAACAAGGCTTGCATCAAGAACTATAAGCAGGCCATGTTTGTCAGCAACTTTCCTCACCTCACGAAGGTTCTGCATTGAGAAGGGCTGACCTCCCAGCAGGTTTGTAGATGCCTCCATCCTTATAAACGGAATGTTCTCCCTGCCGTAATCGCTTACAGCTTTTTCAAGCTTCTCGATATCGAGGTTCCCCTTGAACGGAAAAGAACTCTTTACCTTCATTGCCTCAGAGGTGAAGATCTCCAGAACCTTGCCACCGCAAAGCTGGATATGCGCGAGAGTGGTGGTGAAGTGATAATTGGTCGGTACCACCGATCCTTCCTTTACGAATGTCTTGCTGAGAAGGTGCTCCGCTGCTCTTCCCTGGTGGGCGGGCATGACGTATTTCTTGCCAAAGACCTGCAGAACGCTTTCCTCAAAACGGGTGAAACTCTGTGATCCGGCATAGGCTTCGTCAGCAATGAACATCTTCGATACCTGCGCATCACTCTGAGCATTTGTGCCGCTATCGGTAAGCATATCCAGAAATATGTCCTTGGTTTTCAGCAGGAAAGAATTAAAACCGGCTTCTTTGATAGCCTCCAGACGCCGTTCAACCGGAACCAGGCTTATCGACTGGACTATCTTTGCCTTGTGCATCTCAAGAGGAATATCCTTCCCGTTGAAAAACCTTACCGTAGCATTCGTAGAAATCTTCTCCATTATTTGTCTTGTTTTTGGTTATAAAATGAAAAGGCTTACCGTTTCGGGTAAGCCTTGTTCTGATATCTGATGACCGCATCTGTTATCAATCGCGACTTACCCCCGGAAGCCAGTGATAATAATAATAGTAGTAATAATAGCGGCCAGTGATTAACATTTTAATATTTTCAAGCTCCTGCCAAAACTAACTTTAATATATTCAATAAACAACAGGAAAGGGGAATAAATTTTACAATTACAGGTATTTTGATTACACTGTGAAACATAGAGGGGATTTTCCTTACCGTCAGATAAATCTGACGGTAACAGGAAGAAACGCCGTTGACTATCCCAACTACTAAAGGTGATTCTCCAAAGGGTTAAAATTCCGGCACTTAGATTTCTGTTAGCGATGGTTTCTTTACCGTCGACTATTTTACCGTTGGTTTCTTTACCGTCGGCTATTTTACCGTCGGTTTCTTTACCGTCGACTATTTTACCATCGGTTTCTTTACTGTCGACTTTTTTACCGTCGGCTTTTTTACCGTCAGATTTATCTGACGGCAGGTAACACCCCACCCCATCGTGGGGCTTTAGCCCCTTTTATCCTTTACTCTGGGACTAAAGTCCCGTAGACAGAGAGGGGATTGTCTTTACCGTCAGAGGCAGCAAAACAATTTGTAAGCAATATTCACACAACAAAAAATTATCGTAAAACGATAAGAAACCATATGAATAACAACAAATAATTTACCCTAAACGATATGATTTATATTGTATTATCAATTGTAACTATATGATGTTAACCTTGTTGTCGGCAACAGTACCACATTATTCATTGTGATCGATGGTTCCGCCCGTGGATTTCAGCAGGTTTATCAATTATCATGATTACTCTTTTATTTTGAACTATTAATTTTTATTATCTTGCTTTCGTTAATACGCTGATAGTTTTGATTGTAGTTGGCTATAATTCAGAAGAATTCCTTTTCTCAGTAGCTCTGAACGTAGGTTTTCTGAAACGCTTCTCCGGACTTTGATCAATCCCTGATCCATGCCGCAGATTTTTTTTTATTCCATATTTTATCTGAAAGCTGATTATGATAAATGACAAACTGATAAATCCTTCAAGCATTGCCGTTGTAGGCGGTTCGGACGATCTAATGAAACCCGGCGGAAAGATCCTTCAGAATATTATCGAGGGCGGTTATTCCGGCCTCCTCATGGTTGTTAATCCGAAGCAGGATGTGGTTCAGGGTGTAAAATCATACCGCGACATAAGGGATGTCCCGCCGGTCGACCTGGCAATTCTCGCGATTTCATCCAAATACTGCCTCGAAACTGTCGACGTTCTCGCCCATCAAAAGAATGTGAAGGCATTTATTATAATTTCGGCAGGTTTCAGTGAGACAAGCGAGGAAGGGAGAAAGCTTGAAAAAGAGATTTCATCAATAATTACTGAAACGGATGGTTGTCTGATCGGCCCTAATTGCATAGGTGTTGTTACGCGTACTTATCACGGTGTCTTCACAACTCCCGTGCCCTTACTGAGCGACAAGGGCTGCGACTTTGTCTCGGGCTCCGGTGCAACAGCTCTCTTCATAATTGAATCGGCTCTTCCCAAGGGGCTCCGCTTCTCCAGCGTTTTCTCAGTGGGCAACAGCGCCCAGACGGGAGTGGAGGAGGTGCTTGAGTACTGGGACCTGAATTTTGATCCGGTAAAGAGCTCACTGATTAAACTGATCTATGTCGAGTCGATATCTAATCCCGACAAACTGCTCCACCATGCTTCTTCACTTATTCGCAAGGGATGCAGGATAGCAGCCATCAAGGCAGGTACAACGGAAGCAGGGAGCCGTGCTGCGACATCGCACACCGGTGCCATGGCTTCATCCGATTCGGCAGTCGAAGCCCTTTTCCGCAAGGCAGGCATAGTCAGATGCACTGGCCGGGAGGAACTTACAACAGTCGCTTCGGTATTCATGCACAAACCGATAAAAGGAAGGAATATAGCTATTATAACTCATGCCGGAGGACCGGCAGTGATGCTTACAGATGCTCTCTCAGCAGGGGGTATGAACATTCCAAAATTCAGCCAGGACGATCAGGACAGGATACTGGGAATGATGAATCCGGGAGCTTCGGCGCTCAATCCCATCGATATGATCGCAACGGGGTCAATTGAGCAGCTCGGCAATGTAATAGACTATGTTGACAGGGAGGTGAAAGGTATCGACGGTATGAGCGTCATTTTCGGGAACAACGGACTCAACGATATGACGGGGGTTTACGATCTTCTTCACAAAAAAATAATGGAATGCAGGAAACCTCTTTACCCGATACTGCCTTCAATATCCAGCTCGTTCAGGGAGCTCGAGTACTTTATGAGCAAGGGAAACGTGAATTTCCCCGATGAGGTTCTACTGGGAAGGGCGCTGACCAGGATTTACAACACTCCGCATCCTGCTGAGGAAAAAATCTTCCTCGACAAGATTGATGTGCCGCAGATAAGACGGGTGATCGACAGCTGCGAAAACGGATACATTGAACCGGCAAGGATACAGGAACTCCTCAGGGCGGCAAACATTCCTATTGTGAAGGAGGGTGTTGCCAAATCCCGCAAAGAGATCATACAGCTTGCGGAAAACACCGGTTACCCCGTTGCCCTTAAGGTTGTGGGTCCTGTTCACAAGTCGGATGTGGGCGGCGTGACTCTTAACATTAAGTCACAGCGTCACCTCGAGGCTGAATTCGCAAGGATGGAGAAAATCGAGGGTGTAACCGGCGTCATGGTACAGGAAATGATCGCAGGCACTGAACTTTTCATTGGCGCCAAATATGAACCAAGGTTCGGACATATTATTCTTTGCGGACTCGGAGGGATCTTCGTCGAGGTTCTTGGCGACGTTTCCTCAGGTCTTGCACCCCTTACCATCAGCGAGGCTCTTTCAATGATAAGGAGCCTCAGGGCTTATAAAATTATTAAGGGTACACGTGGAAAGCCCGGAATCAATGAAGCTTTATTTGCCGGGATAATCGTCCGGCTCTCAACTTTGCTGCGCTTTGCCACCGAGATAAAGGAACTTGACCTTAATCCCCTGATTGGCAGTCATAAAAGTGTGACGGTGGTCGATGCAAGGATCAGGATCGAGAAAGGTTAGTGACCCTTTTCCTGAATTATCTTCAAAATTTTACTTATGTTGGAGGACTTTTTCAGTTAAACTAATTACACCATGATAATCCCACAGCTTTCGGTCTTTCTTGAAAACAAATCGGGGCGCCTTACCGAGGTACTTGAAGTTCTCGGCAAAGGCAGCATCAGGATAATTGCCCTTAGTATCGCCGATACTTCTGAATTCGGAATATTACGCCTGATTGTCCCCGAGCCGGACAAGGCAAAAGCATTGCTTAAGGAACAGCTTTTTACTGTAAATATCTCGGAAGTCATTTCAGTGAAGACTCCCAATGAGGCAAAGTATTATGCCGGATTGCTCAGGATACTTTCCGATCTTGATATCAGCGTTGAATACACCTATGCATTCGCACACGGCTCCGATGCGGTGATAGTGCTCAGATGCAGCAACAATGACGAAGCCGTAAAGGCACTCAGGGAAAATAAAATAGAACTGCTCAGCTCAAAGGAACTCTACGGGCTCCGGTGAGTGCCGGCCTGACAGCCGTTCAGGAAATTCCTGCCGGACGGTTCGCGTACTTATTAAAATATGAATATCGGAACAACAGCAAACAAATAAAACAAATAACAAGGGAACTAAAGTAATATCAGGAAATGGAAATCTGGAACAGGCATTTTGAGTGTATGGATCGTGATGAACTGAGGCGGGTTCAAAGTGAACGTCTGATTGAAACTGTTGAGCGCGTTTATTTTAATGTTCCCTATTACAGGCATAAGATGCAGGAGGCGGGACTTGGTCCCGAGAAGATAAGGTCGATCGATGATCTCAGAAAGCTGCCTTTTACAACAAAACAGGATCTCAGGGACAATTATCCTTTCGGCCTCTTTGCCGTTCCGATGAGTGAGATAGTAAGAATACATGCTTCGTCGGGAACCACCGGCAAGCCTACAGTTGTCGGTTATACAAGGAACGATATATCAACCTGGTCGGAGGTGATGGCACGAACACTTACAAGTGCAGGCGCCAACCGTCACGACTTCATCCAGATCGCTTACGGGTACGGACTTTTCACGGGCGGACTCGGATTGCATTACGGCGGAGAGAAGATAGGAGCTTCGGTGATTCCCATTTCGGGCGGAAATACCCAGCGCCAGATCCAGATAATGCACGATTTCGGAAGCACCGTTCTTGCCTGTACTCCTTCATACGCCCTGTATCTGGCCGAAGCCATGATTGAAAGCGGCATCAGCCGCGATGAGTTCAGGCTGAAGGCTGGTGTTTTCGGTGCCGAGCCCTGGACTGAAAACATGAGGAAGGAGATTGAAGATAAGCTCAGGATCAAGGCGATAGATATTTATGGCCTGAGCGAGGTTATAGGTCCGGGTGTTGCAAGTGAATGTCTTGCCCAGGAGGGCCTCCATATTTTCGAGGACCACTTTTACCCTGAGATCATCGATCCCGAGACTCAGGAGGTTCTGCCCGAGGGCTCTGTGGGAGAACTGGTCTTCTCTACCCTTACAAAGGAGGGACTTCCTCTTATCAGGTACCGGACACGCGACCTCACCAGACTTAACTACGGGAGATGCAAATGCGGACGTACTCTGGTCAGAATGGACAAGTGCCTCGGCAGAAGCGACGACATGCTGATTATCCGCGGAGTTAACCTGTTCCCTTCGCAGGTCGAAAGCGTTCTGCTTGAGATGAGTGAGATAAAACCTCATTATCAGCTTATTGTTGACAGAGTCAATAACCTCGACACCCTCGAATTGAAGGTCGAGGTCGACGAAGCCTTCTTCCTCGATAAAATCAGCCAGCTCGAAGCACTGCGGATGAAAATACAGGATAACCTGCAGAGCTCTCTGGGACTCGGCATTAAAGTAACTCTTGTGGAACCCAAAATTCTCGAGAGAAGCGAGGGCAAGTCAAAAAGGGTTATCGATAAAAGAAAATTTTAATCAATCATGGATAACATACCAATTCCTGAAGATATTATAGAGTCGGTGAAGGAGTCTGCCGGAATTCTTTCACCCGGTACGGCTTCAATTAGAGAGATTGTCTCCCTTGTCAACCGTATCGAACGGGAGACGGGAATCACTTTCGTAAGGATGGAGATGGGTGTTCCTGGTCTGCCGGCCCCGGAAATCGGAACCAATGCCGAAATAGAGGCTCTTAAAAGCGGAGTGGGATCACTTTATCCCGATATTGCCGGACTCAGGTCGCTGAAGGAGGAGGCCTCCCGTTTTATAAAGCTTTTTCTCGACATCAGTATAAGCCCCTCGGGCTGCATTCCGACAGTCGGCTCAATGATGGGATCGCTGATCTGTTTCCTGGTAGCAAACAGGAACGACAGGAACAAAGAGGGCTCGCTGTTCATCGATCCGGGATTCCCGGTTCAGAAACAGCAGGTGAAGATGCTTGGCCACGACTATTTTTCATTCGATATTTATAATTACCGCGGACAGAAACTAAGGGCGAAGCTTGAGTCGATCCTGGAAACTGGAAAGGTGTCATCGCTCATCTATTCCAATCCGAATAACCCGACCTGGATATGCCTTAAGGAGGAGGAACTTTCCATTATAGGCGAACTATGCACGAAATATGATGTTATAGTAATTGAGGACCTTGCATATTTCGGAATGGACTTCAGAAAAGACTATCTTAACCCGGGGGAACCGCCTTTTCAGCCTACGGTAGCCCGTTACACAGACGATTATGTCCTACTTATTTCAAGTTCCAAGATATTCAGCTATGCCGGACAGAGAATTGCCATAATGGCAATTTCGGATCACCTGTTCAATCGTTCGTACCCCGATCTTCTAAGGTATTACTCATCCGAAAAGTTTGGCCATTCAGCTATTTTCGGTGCGCTTTACGGGATTTCGGCCGGAGTAACGCATTCGGTTCAGTATGGCTTTGCAGCCCTGCTGAAAGCTGTCAACGACGGTGAGTATAAATTCAGGGACGACATAATTGAGTATGGTGAGAAGGCAAGGATCATGAAGGAGATCTTCACCGGAAACGGTTTCAGGATTACATACGACAAGGATATTGATGAGCCCATCGCCGACGGATTCTACTTTACAATTTCCTATCCGGGAATGACTGCCTCTGAACTGATAGATGCTCTTATTCCGTTCGGAGTAAGTGCCATTACTCTCAATACAACGGGAAGCGAGAGAAATGACGGCCTCAGGGCTTGTGTTTCGCAGGTTCCCCGTTCACTATTCGGTGATCTGGAATACCGACTGAAATGTTTCAGAAAAAAATATCCGGTAAATAATTAAAAGTCATAATATGGCAAAAATCAAAGGAAGCATCGTAGTCGATGTGGAGAGGTGCAAGGGATGCGGGGTCTGTATTGTCTCGTGTCCCACCGGCACAATCGACCTGGCCAGGGAAGTCAACGGCAAAGGCTACAATTACGCTTATCCGGCAAACCCCGAGCTGTGTATAGGATGCGCCAACTGCGCTATCGTATGTCCCGACGGTGTTATAACAGTTTATAAAACAAAAGTATAGCGGCCATGGAAAGAGAACTAAGACTGATGAAGGGAAATGAGGCTGTAGCTGAGGCAGCAATCAGAGCCGGGGCTGACGGATATTTCGGATATCCCATAACACCGCAGAGCGAGATAATTGAATATCTGATGGAGGCCAATCCCTACGAAACCACAGGAATGGTGGTACTGCAGGCTGAAAGCGAAGTGGCTGCAATAAACATGGTTTACGGCGGAGCCGGATGCGGCAAGAAAGTGATGACAACTTCATCGTCGCCCGGTATAAGTCTTAAGCAGGAGGGAATAACCTATATAGCAGGCGCCGAGCTTCCCTGCCTTATTGTAAACGTTGTAAGGGGAGGCCCCGGTCTGGGAACCATCCAGCCTGCGCAGTCGGATTACTTTCAGGCAGTCAAGGGAGGCGGACACGGCGATTACCACCTTATTGTCCTTGCCCCGGCTTCGGTTCAGGAAATGGCCGATTTCGTCGGGCTGGGATTTGACCTTGCTTTTAAATACAGGAACCCGGTTATGATACTTTCCGACGGGGCTATCGGCCAGATGATGGAAAAAGTCTGGCTGAACCCTCACAAGGAAAGGTCGAAGGAAGTACCCGAATGGGCTACAACGGGCAAGCCTGCTACAAGGAAAAGAAATGTAATCACCTCCCTGGAACTGGATCCTTTCAGACAGGAAGTGTTTAACCAGAAACTTGTTGCAAAATACAATGAGATCAGGGAAAAAGAGGTCCGCTATGAAGAGTATCAGTGCGAAGATGCGGAATATCTGCTGGTTGCCTACGGGACAAGCGCCAGGGTGTGTCAGAAAGCTGTTCAGCTGGCCCGTGAACAGGGTATTAAGGCAGGATTACTGAGGCCAATCACCCTTTTCCCTTTCCCGTCGAAACGGATCAACACACTGGCCGGGCAGGTGAAAATGGCGATGGCAGTTGAGATGAGCGCCGGGCAAATGGTTGAGGATGTGATGCTGGCAGTTAACGGGAAGGTTCCGGTCTATCACTACGGCAGGATGGGAGGAATGGTGCCTACACCCGATGAAGTTGTTGAAAACCTTAAAGAAAGGATTATAGGAGGCTGATATATGAAAGAAGTTACAGGAACCAAGGAATATATTAAGCCCGAAAATCTGGCTTACAGGAAATCATCCCTGCTTACAGATGATATAATGCACTATTGCCCCGGCTGCGGCCATAGCACGACTCACAGGATACTTGCTGAAGTCATTGAGGAAGAAGGAATACAACATAATATAATAGGTATCTCCCCGGTGGGATGCTCCGTATTCCTCTATAACTACATTGATATCGACTGGCAGGAGGCTGCCCATGGGAGGGCTCCGGCACTGGCAACGGCAATAAAGCGGCTTCTTCCGGATAAGTATGTATTTACTTACCAGGGCGACGGCGACCTTGCGGCAATCGGAACCGCCGAGACCATTCACAGCTGCAACAGGGGTGAGAACATCCTTATTATTTTCATTAACAACGGGATCTACGGGATGACCGGAGGCCAGATGGCTCCTACTACACTTCCCGGAATGAAATCGTCCACATCACCCTTCGGCAGGGATGTAAAGTTAATGGGCAATCCGCTGAAAATGACTGATATAGTTGCAACCCTGCCTGGCACTTATTATGTAACCAGACAAAGCGTGCACTCCCCGGCAAACGTCAGAAAGACAAAAAGAGCTATCATGAAGGCATTTCAGTACCAGAAGCTTAACAAGGGAACCTGCTTTATCGAGGTAGTGTCAAACTGTCCTTCGGGATGGAAGATGACTGCCGTTCAGGCAAACAAGTGGATGGAAGAAAACATGTTCCCATATTATCCGCTGGGCGACCTTAAAGTGCCTGAAGAACAGCAGGGCCAACCACCTAAAACCGAGTAAAATGACAGAAGAGATTTTGATAGCCGGATTCGGAGGACAGGGAGTCCTCTCAATGGGTAAGATAATGGCCTATTCAGGTATGATGCAGGACATGGAAGTTAGCTGGATGCCTTCGTACGGTCCCGAGATGAGGGGAGGAACTGCGAATGTTATTGTAATACTCAGCAGCGAACGGATCAGCTCTCCCATAATCAGGAATTTCGATACTGTAATTATCCTTAACCAGCAGTCGATGGATAAGTTCGAGCAGTCAGTCAAGCCGGGCGGCGTGCTTATTTACGATGGAAACGGCATCACAAGGCATCCTGAAAGGACCGATATATCAATTTACAGGGTTGATGCCACAGAGGAGGCGGCCAGACTTCAAAGCCCGAAGACATTCAATATGATTGTACTCGGTGGGTTTCTGAAGATCAAACCGGTGCTTACGATGGAAAAGGTGATTGCCGGACTGAAGAAATCGCTGCCTGAGAGATACCATAAGATGATCCCGGAAAACGAGATTTCACTCAGGAGGGGAGGAGAAATTATCAGGGAAGTACACAAGGTGTAACTGTGTCATTCGTAGAAATGCATCTCTGTGATGTATTTCCAGACAGCCGGATTGAGATAGTAAGACATATTTTTCCCTTTCCTGATCCCATTTCTTATAAATGTGCCTGAGATTTCCATCAACGGGGCATTAACCCATTTTACCCTTGCTTTCATGAGAATTTCCTCAAGTTGTTCATTTTCCTTTTTTACAGTACCTGGCCGGGGATAAACGTAGACAGGGAACCTCTTCACCAGTTCTTCAGCGTTTTTCCATTTATTCAGGGTGTAAAGGTTGTCCTCGCCCATAACAAGTACGAACCTGTGATGCGGATGCCTGTCGGTCAGGAGGGCCATTGTATCAATTGAATAAGATGGTGAAGGACGGTTAAATTCGATGTCGGACGATTTCATGTCCGGATTTTCACCTATTGCAAGATCGACAAGATGAAGCCTGTCGCGATCGGAGAGCAGGGTTGATTTCTTCTTGAGAGGATTCTGCGGGCTTACAACAAACCAGAGTTCGTCGAGGTCGGTGAATTCCTTCATATATCCCGCAATTGCAAAGTGTCCGATGTGAACCGGATTGAACGATCCGAAAAACAAGCCTATTTTTGACATAGGGTTAAATATATGCAGATTTTTTCTGATAGAGATACTGAACAGCGGTGGATCAGGCGGCTTAATCTAATGGTCGAGGTAACTCTTCACAATCTGGTAAACCTCCTGTTTTGCCTGGGAAAGATTGTCGTTTACAATTATATTATCGAACCTGTCCGACTGTTTTATCTCTTCCTTTGCCTTTTCAATCCTGGTTTTTATCCTTTCCCTGTCGTCGGTTGCCCTTCCAAGAAGTCTTTTTTCCAGTTCCGGGACCGAAGGCGGCATTATGAAGATTGAGATTGCTTCGGTGCCGTAAAGGTTTTTCAGATGAATGCCTCCCTTTACATCTACGTCAAAAATAACGTTCATGCCATTGTTCCGGATCCTTTCGATCTCACTCTTAAGTGTTCCGTAACGGTAACCTTTATATACCTCTTCCCATTCGGCAAATTCATCATTATTTACCCTTTCCGTGAACTCATCCGCAGAGATGAACCAGTATTCCCTTCCGTTCTTTTCATTTCCCCTTGGCGGCCTGGTGGTGGCTGAAATCGAAAACTCCAGATCCAGCCCCTGTTCCAGGAGATGATTTACTATTGTGGTCTTTCCGGCTCCGGAAGGCGCTGATATTATTACTAGTTTGCCTTTCATCCTCTTGCTGCCAATGCGATTCTATAGTATATTGTTTGTTTGTTCCTTTATCTTCTCCAGCTCATCTTTCATCCTTACCACGAGCTTCTGGATCGAAGCATCGTTGGCTTTCGACCCAAGGGTGTTTATTTCCCTTCCAATCTCCTGTGTAATGAAGCTAAGCACTTTTCCGTTCGGGGAAGGCGTGTCTATAGTTTCCAGGAAATACTCGCAATGCTTTTTCAGCCTTACCTTCTCCTCGTTGATGTCAAATTTCTCAAGGTAGAAAATCAGCTCCTGTTCGAACCTGTTTTTGTCAATGTTTTCTGTCCCGTTATTTTCGCTGAGAATTGCCCAAAGCCTTTCCCTGACCTTGTCAATCCTGCCGGGCTCGAATTTCTCCACTTCTGCAAGCGATTCAAGAATCCCCGACACCCTTTTTCTGAGGTCCGCCTCAATTGATTTTCCTTCTTCGGCACGGTAAAGGTCGAGGACGTTCACCGATTCCATAATACGTTCCTTTACTGTTTTCCACTCGTCTTCAGGCACCTCCAGCTTTTCGGTTTTGAGAGAATCGGGGAGCCTCATTATTATGGGCATTATCTGATCGTCGATATTGATTTCTATTTCGGAGGCCAGTTCCCTGAGCTGCCTGAAATAGCTTTTCACAATTGTCTTGTTTATTACCGGTATCCCCTCATCTTCCAGGATATCAAAGTAAATGGAGAAATCGATTTTGCCCCTTTCCAGCAGCTGGCTGATAATATTTCTTATCTCCAGCTCCTTTTCCTTATAAAGCCAGGGTACCTTTGTATTCAGGTCCAGTTGCTTGGAATTCAGTGATCTGATCTCAATGGTGATCTTTTTCTGGGGTGTTTCGGCTATGGATTTCCCGTAGCCGGTCATGGATTTGATCATATACGTTCAGGTTAGTGCTGAAAGGTACGAATTCCCGTTGTTTTTATAAAAAAATGTTAAAAAAATAATAAAAAAAGACTTATAATGGCAAGATAATCAGTGTTGTAACTGTGATGAACAGGGGTGTTTCAGCTTCTTTCAGATTGATTTTGTTATCTTTGTACAAATTAAACGTCTTATCTGACGTTATGATTTATACCTTGAACAGGTAAATCTTTTATCAACACAATTGCTTATGAAAGGAAGATCTCTCCTCCCTTTGATACTATTTGTATTTTTTTACCTGCCTCCCGGAATCTCTCAGGAAGTAACGACCATGGTTGATTCTTCCGTGGCGGTAACAGATACTATAAAGGCTTCTTCTGCTTTTCACCCCGACACGGTGGTCCCTCAGGTTATTGTTCTTTCGCAGGACGAGGCCGTGAGACTCCTTCAGAAAAGATTCAGGTTCCGGCCCGGTCGTCAGGCGGCCGATCCCCTTTATGGGGCCATCGGACGTTTGCTGGCTGCCTCATCAACTCCTCCCTTTGACTCCACACGGCATTATCTGATTGAATTTCCCTACGATTCGCTCAGAATAGCAGGCGACACACTTCCCTCTGTAAAAAGAATAACCCGGGCATTACCGGTTGACACACTGCAAAAGATTGATTCATTGCAGATTCCGGTTATTGCAGATTCCCTTGCGTTCTCAGGATATAAATTCAGGAATGATTCAATCAGGGCAGCAGTCAATGTTCTTCTTGATTACCTGGAAGCACGCGACTCAAGCATTATCAGATTTACCGGACCGGGTGTGGGGGAGATTCCTCTCTGGCTGAACTCCGGCTCGGACCGTATGATAAGGTTCTGGCTGAAAAATGATCTCGACGATTCGGTAACAGTCTGGATAGGCAATCCCACAAAAAACACAATCGGACTTTATCTCGAACATGGGGTTTCCATAAGGAGGCCCATGCGCCAGGGGAACGTCTCAGAAGCAAGGATTGATGTTGAGCCAAGGGACAACACAACACTTATCGATATAAACAGGATACTTACGAAATCGCAGTACTGGAAATACCGGACTGAAGCATCCTTCTCACTTAACCAGGGAATGGTATCCAACTGGGTAAAGGGAGGAGAAAACAACATCTCAACTGCACTAGACCTTACATGGTTCGCCGATTACAACAACAGGAGCAAGCGCCTTTCCTCGGCAAATTTTGCAAGGTTGAAGTATGGACTTATAAAGTCGGGAAGCGAGGACATAAGAAAGAACCTCGACCTGCTAGAGACAAATTCAAAACTCAATCACAAGGCTTTCGGCAAGTTCGATTTCAGTGCAATAATGTTGTTCAAAACCCAGGTTTCCAAAGGCTACAATTACCCTGACACGATTCCTGTTTCCAAATTACTGAACCCTGCCGTCCTGACAATTGGTTTCGGACTTGATTACAAGCCCAATAAGAAGACGTCAATAAACCTTTCGCCGCTTTCGTACAAGGGTACATTCGTACCCGACACTGCCAGCATTGAGCAGACTAAATACGGTATTGCTGCTGACAGGAGGTCGAAGCATGAACCGGGAGCCAGTTTTATGATAATGAATGAGATGCGCCCCATGAAAAACATGGTGGTAACCAACAGGCTGCAGCTGTTTACAAATTACGTGAATAATCCCCTCAATATTGATGTTGACTGGGAAATGATAGTTCAGGCCAATCTCAACTGGTTCACCGATGTGAGGCTTAATACCCACCTGATTTTCGATGATGATACAAAGACACTCCTCTTTGACAAGGATAAAAACCCGGTAATGGGGGAGGACGGCAAGCAAAGGAAGACCGCAAGGGTCCAGTTCAAGGAGTTGCTCGGGCTGTCATTCATATTCAGGTTCTGAAACCTGATAATTCATGAATGAAGCAAAGAATTTTGTGATTTTTGCTCGTCGTATACTTATTTATCAACAAGACTCTTCTGGAAGATTCTGAAGCGCTTTACTATTTTCCCCTTCATTCTTTCACATTCAGCTCTCATCCTGGCATTCTGTTCCATTATCAGGTGACTGTCGAGGATTGTCTTGTTATGTTTTCTGGCAGAATCCAGAAGCTTAATGGCCATCATTACATCAATTCCCTTTCCCCTGAATTCTTCCCTGACCCCTCCCAGCATCATCATCAGTTTGGTCGACTCCTTCATCCCTTTCATAATCCGGAATATGCCGAAAGGAAAAAGTTTTCCCCTGGCGGCAATTATACCGGCTGTCATGTCGGGAAGCGCTACTATGAAGCCTACAAACTCGCCTTTCGACCTGGCAACTTTGACAAATTCGGGATCCAGGATGGGAAGATATCTTCCGGCAAATTCCTCCTTCTCGGCATCATTCAGCGGAACATATCCGTAAATATCGCTGAAGGTCTTGTTCATGAGCTCCAGGACAGGTATAATTACCGGCTTTATCTCTTTTTTTGACTTGAACTCGGTTATGGTTATCTCCCCGTTCCGTGAATATCTTTCCAGGGCCTTTAAATAAACTGAGGGATAAGACTCAGGGATCGGCAGATTGTAGTTCACCAGATCGATCTCCTTTGTATATCCTTCCTCTTCAAGCAGAGCCGGCATGTAAGGTGAGTTGGTCGGCGCGGTAAAGAGGTAGGGATACTCGAATCCCTCGATCTGGAATCCCTGGGGATCCTTATCAGAGAACCCCATCGGACCAACTATCTTCACCATTCCCCTGTTTCTGACCCACTCCTCCGCCTTTGAAATAAGAGCATGGAATATCTCCCGGTCGTTATAGCACTCCATAAAGCTGAACCGGCCGTGCTTTTCGTTCTTTATTTCGTTATACCTGTTGTTTATCAGAGTCATTATCCGTCCAACCGGTTTCCCGTCCTTCCATGCAAGAAAGAAAGCAGCATCAGCATAGTTATATGATCTGTTCTTTTTCTTGTCGAACAGGTGCCATTCGTCTGAATAGAGCGGAGGCAGCCACCCGGGTTCTCCCTTGTGAACCTTTGCCGGAAGATGAATGAATTCCCGGAGCTCTCTGCGGGACTGGACTTCTTTAACAATTATATCGGACATCAGGTCAGGGTATTTCAAGCGCCAATAAACAAAAAAAAACTGACAGGCTAACCCAAATCAGGTGAAAATAACAAGATCGAGTATCACGAAAAATGCATATACCACACTTGCTATACCGTTTGTGGTCTGAAATGCCAGCGTCACCCTGCTAAGGTCGTCTGGTTTCACAAGCTTGTGCTGCCATAACAGTAGTCCTGTGAAAACGATGGCTCCGATCAGGTAAAGTATTTTCCCGTTGCCTGCCATCCCGGCGGCAACCACAAGGATGAATGTTAAGAAATGCACAATGCCTGAGATTGCCAGGGCTTTTTTCCTTCCTGTCAGTGAAGGTATTGAATGAAGCTTATGTTCCCTGTCAAATTCCGAATCCTGAAGTGCATAAATGATGTCAAACCCGCTTACCCAGGTAAGTACAATCAGGGAATAAAGAATCGGTAGGTAGTGGAATGAACCGGTCACGGAAATATATGCACCTATGGGAGCGAGGCTCAGTCCAAGGCCAAGGATGAAGTGGCAAAGAAATGTGAATCGCTTTGTAAGGCTGTAGCCCAGAATCACTGCCAGGGCGACAGGTGAAAGGAAAAGCGTGAGCTTGTTTATAAGTCCGGCTGATATAACAAACAGGATGGCATTTACGGCTATAAAGACACCGGCTGATTTAACACCGACCTTGCCGGAAGGGATCTCCCTCTGCTCTGTTCTGGGATTCAGTGAGTCGAACTTTCTGTCAGCGAGCCTGTTGAAGCCCATTGCAGCATTTCTTGCAAAAACCATGCACAGTATTATAAGCAGAAGAAGCCTCAAGCTGAATTCATTAGCCGTGGTGGTTACGGCCAGGGTGAAGCCTATGAGTGCGAACGGCATTGCAAAAACCGTATGCATGAACTTGACCAGGGATAGGTAATTGCCGGCTGTCTTGAGTATTCTTCCCATTTCAGGATTGTGAATTCAGATTATTTCCGGGGTTTTTATGGTTCGGGAAGCTTCATGCCTCTCATCTTATCTTTGCATCAAGCTCTTTCTCAAATGCCCGTCGGAGGTTGTCCATCACCTTGTCGATATTCTTGTCGGTCAGTGTCCTCAGATCATCCCTGAGAATGAAGCTGACAGCATATGATTTCTTGTTAGCCCCAAGGCTGTCGCTTTCATAAACGTCGAACAGACTTACATCGCGTAGAACGTTCCTCTCGGTCTTGAAGGCAATATCCCTGATCCGGCCAAACCTGGCTTCCCTGTCGAGCAGCATGGCCATGTCGCGCCTCACAGCAGGATATTTCGGGAGTTCAGTGAATGTGATGGCTTTCCTGCCGATCAGCCTGGTTAGCTGATCCCATTCAATGTGGCTGTAATATACCTCCTGACTGATATCGAACCTGGAAAGCATGCTTTTTGACAGTTTTCCCGTCTCAGCAAGTACTTTGTTGTTGAGTACGTAGGTTATCGATTCGGCAAAATACTTCTTCTGACTCTCTCCGTTCGCAAGCAGCAGAGTGTCAATTCCGAGCCGTGAAAAGATCATCTCGGTGGCAGATTTTATGTGGAAGAAATCTGTTGGGCTGGTTTTGTGATTCCAGCTTTCCTTACCTGTTTTGCCGGTAATGAATATATCAAGCGATTTTCTTTCTGTGTAGTCATCAGCGGAAGGGACGGGCGAGTCATGCCCGGTTCTGAAATAACAGTTGCCGAATTCATAAAGCCTGAGATCGTAGCACTGGCGGTTGATGTTCCAGATAACCGAGCTTAGTCCGCCATATAAAAGCGATTGTCTCATTGCATTCAGATCGGAGCTCAGCGGATTTGCAAGTGTTACAAGCCGGGTTGCATCGAAATCGCTGCTGCCTTCATACCATGCTGCCGGATTGAGGGAGTTGCACATTATCTCGGCAAAGCCGTTGGCCGAAAGGAAATCTGACACGGTATTAACCGCCTTTTCAAGGTCGGGTTTCTCAATGAAAGTAAGGGTGGAGTTTACATGACTATTTATCTCCACATTGTTGTATCCGTAAATCCTCAGGATCTCTTCGATCACGTCAGCCTCAATCTTTACATCGACCCTGTATGCAGGGACCTCAAGAAGCATAGTTTCATTGTCTTCCCTGAGAATATTAAAGTCAAGCAGTCCGAGGATGCGGGTTACCGTCTCCCTGCCGATCTTTTTCCCGATGAGCCGGTCGATGTTCGCAAAGCTTACTTCAGTTGTTGCATTCCTGATTTTTTCAGGGTAAACGTCAATAATACCGGAGCTTATCTTTCCCCCGGCGAGCTCCTTCATCAGGATGGCTGCCCGTTTCAGGGCCCAGACTGTTATGTTGGGATCGGTTCCCCTTTCAAATCTGAAGGAGGCATCCGTCTGAAGGGAATGCCTTTTTGAGGTTTTTCTTATTGAAACCGCATTGAAATGGGCGCTCTCAAGGAAAATGTTCCTTGTGGCTGAGGTGACTCCCGATCTGATACCCCCGAAAACTCCTGCAATGCACATTCCCTCTTCTTCATTGCAGATCATCAGGTCGCGCGAAGAAAGGGTTCTTTCAAGTCCGTCGAGGGTTATGAACCTGGTTTTATCCGGAAGGTTTTTAATGATGACTTTCTTTCCTGATATCTTATCGGCGTCGAAAGCATGCAGGGGCTGCCCGATCTCGTGCTGAACGAAATTGGTTATATCGACAACATTATTTATGGGGTTGAGACCAATCGACCTGAGCCTTGTTTTCAGCCATTCGGGTGACTCCCCGATTGTGACATCGCTTATAGTAATTCCGGTGTATCGGGGGCAGGCGCTAAGGTTTTCCACTATCACTTCAAAGCCTGAGGTATTGCTGTCGGGACCGAAATTGTCGACGGAAGGCCTTACGGCAGCATGGTCGCGGCCGCTGTTGAGGCTCAGGTATGCCGCCAGGTCGCGTGCAACTCCAAAGTGCGATCCGCTGTCTATCCTGTTTGGTGTCAGGCCTATCTCAAATATTGTATCGCGCACCACCCTGAAATACTCACTTGCAGGAGTACCAGGTACAGCATTGCTGTCGAGAACCATAATTCCTTCGTGGCTGTCGCCCAGTCCCAGTTCATCCTCGGCGCATATCATGCCCTCAGAAACTTCGCCCCTGATCTTTGTCTTTTTGAGTTCGATGGATTCTTCACCCCGGTAAAGGGTTGTCCCGGCAACGGCAACAGGAACTTTCTGTCCTGCAGTAACATTGGGCGCTCCGCAAACAATATGAAGATGTTCAGGCCGGCCTATGTCAACTGTGGTAACCGAAAGTTTGTCGGCATCGGGATGTTTCATGCAGGTGACGACTTCACCTATCACTACACCCTTCAGTCCGCCCCTGACAGATTCCCACTCCTCAACTCCTTCAATTTCGAGACCAATACCGGTAAGGATTTCAGACAATTCGTGGGGATCAATGTCAATCCCGAGATACTCTTTCAGCCAGTTATATGAAATTTTCATCTGTTAAAAAAATATATGCTTTAAGTATTGTGTTAATGTAACTACTTCATAAAAGCCAGTCTGCCCGGTCGTGATTTGTTTAAAAGTTTGGCCGGTTTGTGGGTTACTTTCGACCTGACCGGCTGTTTAAAACAAAAAATTTATCAAGATTGCAAAAGTAAACAATTTCTCTAAGCTTAAGGGTAATTATCTATCTTTGCACATCAAAACCTGATAATATGACTCTCGAACAGAACGACAGACTGATACTTATAACCAACGACGACGGGTTGTATGCGACAGGCCTCAGGACTCTCATTGAAGTAATGGAGGAATTCGGAAAGGTGGTGCTGGTTTCGACCCAGGAAAGTATGTCGGGAATGTCGATGGCACTCACTGTGAAGACTCCCCTCAGAGTCAAGCTTCTTGAGGAGACTGACCGACGGAAGGTTTATACCTGCAACGGAACACCCACCGACAGTATCAAACTTGCCGTTAACCAGTTGCTTGAGAGGAAGCCCGACTGGGTTGTATCAGGAATCAACCACGGCTCAAATGCATCGGTAAGCGTTCTTTATTCAGGCACTATGGCGGCTGCCATCGAGGGTTGCCTGTACGGTATTGACTCAGTGGGTTTTTCAATGAGCGACTTCTCCCGCACAGCCGATTTCTCGATATGCAGGAAATTCATCAGGATAGTGATGCTGAAACTTACAGAAATGACGCTTCCAAAGGGCATATGCCTAAACGTTAACATACCTTCTGTTCCCGAGAACGAGATAAAAGGAATTAAGATTTGCCGCCAGTCCAAGGGCAACTGGAAGGAGGAATTCGAAAAGAGGAAAGATCCGATGGGACGGACATATTACTGGCTCACCGGAATGTTCCAGAACCAGGAACCAGAGTCAACGGATACCGATGAATGGGCACTCGCAAATAACTATGTCTCAATTGTTCCTGTTTCGGTCGACATGACTGCACATTCATATATTGACATATTGAAGGAGCGATTCAGCCTATGACATTCACCGGGAAATATGACAGGCAATATATCGGAGTCCTTGCCGGTTTTATGATCCCGTTGCTGATATATGCAGGAATATGGCTCTTCTCAGAGGGTGACAGTACTCCGGTGGAATATTTCAGGAGAATTGCCGAGGCAGACATCCTGACTCACATAATTTCACTTTGCGTGTTTCCCAATATTTTCCTTTTCCTTCTCTTTAACCGGCTCGACATGCTCAGGGCCACAAGGGGGGTGCTTGCAATAACAATATTCTGGGCAGTGATGGTCTTTGCAGTAAAGTTTCTGTTATGAAGTATT
This sequence comes from Bacteroidales bacterium, assembly GCA_034004115.1. Classification (GTDB taxonomy): domain Bacteria; phylum Bacteroidota; class Bacteroidia; order Bacteroidales; family VadinHA17; genus LD21. Next base: position 20,177 of record JAVEXG010000031.1, read on the forward strand.
TCATAATAGCCGGAGAACAGTCGGGCGATCTTCACGGATCGAATCTCGTCAGGGAATTGTTCCGACACGACAGGGAGGCGCTTATCCAATGCTGGGGCGGTGATCTCATGCAGTCGGAGGGAGCGGAACTCCTTATGCACTACCGCCGGACAGCATTCATGGGTTTTGTCGAGGTTGCAAAAAACCTTGGCTCCATTGGCAGGCTGTTCACCCTTTGCAAACAGCAAATTAACTCATTCAGTCCCGATGTTGTTATTCTGATCGATTACCCTGGCTTTAACCTGCGAATAGCTGAATTTGCCAGGAAATCCGGATTGAGGGTTTTCTATTATATTTCACCGAAACTGTGGGCATGGAATGAAGGAAGAGTAAAAAAAGTCAAGAGAAGTGTCGACAGGATGTACATCATTTTCCCGTTTGAAGTTGAGTTTTACTCACGGCACGGAGTTAAAGCAGTGTATCTCGGTAACCCGCTTCTCGATGAGACGGGAAGGAGACAAAGGGCTCTTCCGCCTGAGGATGAGGTGCGTAAATCGCTGGGGCTGGATGATAGGCCGGTTATTGCCATGCTTGCAGGCAGCAGAAAGAGTGAGGTAAAGCAGATACTCCCGGAGATGCTTAAAGCCGTTTCACATTTCCCGGGGTACCAGTTTGTCCTGGCAGGGGTAAAGAACCTCCCGGATGAGCTCTACACGGGGGTATTAAGGGATTACCCGGTTAGACTCATCAGGGACAGGACTTACGAGATACTTCATGTATCGGAAGCAGCGCTTGTAAAATCGGGAACTGCAACCCTGGAGGCTGCCCTTCTCGGGGTACCTGAGGTTGTATGCTACAAGGGCGACTTTATCTCAATGGTGATCGCCTGGGCAGTGATAAAAGTCAGATTCATTTCACTTGTAAACCTTATTGCCGGTTTTGAAGCCGTTAAGGAACTGGTCCAGTTCACACTGAATGAAAAAAACCTGGTTAAGGAACTGGAGGATGTGCTGCCCGGCGGATCAAAAAGGGTAAAGGTGCTGCGCGATTATGCTATGGTGAAGGAAATGCTGGGACCTGAAGGTGCATCGGAACGGGTGGCATCCGACATGGTGGAGACTTTAAGGCAGCAGGACCACAAGTGACCTGTAAGGTGGCTTTATTATCAAAGTGTTGAGTATTAAATGGCAAGATTTTTTCTGAATATACTGTTACTTGTTTTCCTTTTGCCCGGTATGACACGGGCACAGGTCAGGGTGAGGGTGTTTGCAGACCGGAAACCCTCATCTGCGTCTCTTTCAGTGATCCATGGTAAATTTGAGCTGGATACATACGACGGCTCTCCTGTCGCCGTTGAATCGGGAGATCCTGTAATTTTAGCTTTGTACGGAGGCAGGGTGGCCGTAAAGCTTAGAAACTCAGTGAGCTTTACCGTAGATTCTCTGACCGTCAGGGGACTGACCGGCAATGACCATTTTTCTCTCAGGATAAATGGCAGCCCGGGAGAGCGGCGATATTACAGCGGAACCCTTAAATGCATCGCCGACCTTGGGGTGATGGTTTTCACAAATATCTGCGATGTGGAGGATTATATTGCCGGTGTAGTAAGAACAGAAGGCGGACCAGGCCGCAGAATTGAATATCTTAAATCACAGGCTCTTCTTGCCCGGACTTACCTTTACAGGCATTCAGACAGGCACATGATCGACGGCTATAACCTGTGCGACAACACTCATTGCCAGGCTTTCAACGGTGTTACTTCCGATTCGCTCATATTGAGGGCTGCATCGGAAACACAAGACCAGGTTATTCTTGCAGCCGACAGCACCCTGATAGTTTCAGCATTTCACTCCAATTGCGGAGGAGAAACCTCGACCTCCGATTTTGTATGGCTCGCAGGTCATGCCTACCTTAAAAAAGTCACTGATCCGTATTGCTTAAAATCACCCAACGCTCACTGGAAAAAATCGATCCCTCTTGCTGAATGGGAATCGTATTTGAAACGTTCAGGATATGCTCCATCCGGAAATACGGCGCGATCATACAATTTTGCACAGAACACAAGGCATATTGAGTACCGGATCGGAACTTTCTCCATTCAGTTCAATAAGATCAGGAATGACCTTAATCTTAAATCATCTTTTTTTTCGGTGTCACACGAAGGCAGCTCAATCGTTCTCAGGGGAAGGGGATACGGTCATGGTGTTGGACTGTGTCAGGAGGGAGCCATGGTTATGGCCGCCAGGGGGTTTAAATCGGGTGAGATAATTAAATTCTATTATTCAGACGTTATAATAACTGATGTGAAAAATGCAAAGCCCTTAAAATATGATTAAGAGACTGAATGGTGGAGTTCATTGATTATTTTTGCAGCGTTAAAACCGATAACACTTTTTTTGCATCGGGTTTATTGTTTTCATTGTTTTAAAGGAAATTGCAGGTTATTTAATTATCATCAGCGGAGTAGTATAAACAGGTCAATTAGAATAAGATGTTCGCAATATTCAGAAAGGAGATAACCGGATTTTTCAGCAGTCTTACAGGATACATAGTCATAATAGTCTTCCTGCTGATCAATTCGCTGTTTATGTGGGTGCTGCCCGGAGAATGGAATATCCTCGACAGCGGCTATGCGGGTCTCGATACTCTGTTCCTGTTGTCGCCCTGGATCTTTCTGTTCCTTGTCCCTGCTGTCACGATGAAGATGATTGCCGAGGAGAAGAGGCTTGGAACGATGGAACTGCTGTATTCAAAACCTGTGACCGAGCGCGGGATAGTCTACGGAAAGTACCTTGCTGCAGTTGCACTGGTTTTGCTTGCGCTGGTGCCGGGAGTGATTTATTATATCTCAGTTCACCTTCTTGGCGAAACACCCGGAAACCTCGACAGGGGAGGCACAATCGGAGCATTCATCGGATTGTTCTTCCTGGCTGCGGTTTATGCATCCGTGGGCCTTTTTGCATCTTCGCTCACCGAAAACCAGGTTGTTGCCTTTATTGTTGCGGTGCTGATATCGCTCTTCCTTTTCATGGGCTTCGACGCGTTCGCCTATCTGCCGGGTATGAGGAATATCGACGAATTTGTTATCGGACTCGGCATCAATGAGCACTACAAATCGATGAGCAGGGGAGTGATAGACCTGAGGGATATTGCTTATTTCGTCGCGGTGGTTATTCTATTCAATGAGGCAACACGTATAGTCCTTCTTTCGAGAAATCATGAGAAACGCAACTGGTTCAGTTTCGGGCTTACGGTCGCCGCAGTTGTAATTGCAACAGTCGCAGTATCATTTCTGAGACTTCGGGCCGATCTGACTGAGGACAGGCGCTATACCCTCTCCGAACCTACAAGGAAGGTACTTTCAGAAATAAGGAATGACATCTTCGTTCAGGTCTACCTCGACGGTGAAATGCCTATCCCCTTTAAACGGCTGAAAAGGTCGGTGAGCGAAATGCTGGATGAGTTCAGGATATTCTCCGGCAGGAAAGTTGATTATGATTTCATCAATCCGTCGGAAAACAATGACCAGGAGCTTAGGGATGCCCTTTACCAGTCGCTGCTTGAAAAGGGACTTAATCCGGTGAATATTCAGGATAGTGACCCGGAGGGAGGATCAAGCCAGAAAATCATTTTCCCGGGGATGATAGTCAACTACAACGGCATCGAGGTGCCAGTCAATTTTCTGAAGAACAATCCAACCATGACGGCTGAGGAAAATCTTCTTCATTCTGCCGAAGGTCTTGAATATGAGTTGATACAGCCTATTGCCACGCTTAGCTCCGACACAATTTACAAGGTGGCTTTCATCGAAGGGCATGATGAAATTCCGGAGACGGGAGTTGCAGATATCATATTCCATATGGCACGGTTTTTTACAGTCGACAGAGGTGCCATAGACGGGACTCCCGGCATTCTTGACAAATATTCAGCAATAGTGATTGCAGGACCACAGAAGGAATTAAATGAGAACGACAAGTTCGTTCTGGATCAGTATATTATGAACGGAGGTAAGGTGCTCTGGCTTGTGGAAGAGGTGAAAGTATATGCCGACAGCCTTGTGACGGGAGAAAGCGCCGCCATCTACAGACCTTTAAATCTTGAAGACCAGATATTCAGATATGGAGTAAGGGTAAATGCACAGATAGTACAGGATATTGAATGCGCTCAGATCAGGCTTATACTTTCGAGCGGCGGGGTGAGGCAGCAGCCGGTTTCAGTTCCATGGCTCTATTTTCCTCTGCTCACACCATACCCCGATCATCCGATAACAAGGAATATTAACAGGGTTAAGGGAGAATTTGTGAACTATATAGATACTGTGGGACTTGATGGAAATATAAGGAAAAGTATCCTGCTTTCGACCTCCGGGCTCACCCGGACACTGTCTCCTCCGTTTTTCATAAGCCTCAGGGAAGCCGAGATGGTTCCGGAAGAAAGGTCTTTCAACAGGTCAGGTCTGCCGGTGGCGGTCCTGCTCGAAGGGGTGTTCCCTTCGGCTTTCAGAAACAGGCCTACCGACAACCTGGTAAAAGATCCGGGGATCCGTGTCAGGGAAGAAAGTGTTCCTACAAAAATGATAGTTGTGGCCGACGGCGATATAATCAGAAACGAGGTAAGAAGAACCGGAACTGCTGAAACTCCTCTGCCACTGGGCCAGGACAGATACACTCTCGAGATGTTTGGAAACAGAGATTTCATTCTCAATAGCCTCAATTACCTTGTCGACGACTATGGCATCATGGAGCTGAGATCAAGGGAGCTGAAGATTAGGCTGCTCGATGGCAACGAAGTAAAAAACAGGAGATTGTTCTGGCAGACTGTCAATATAGCCGGACCGGTGTTGCTTGTTCTTGTTGCCGGTTTTCTTTTCGGATGGAGGAGAAGAATCAGGTATTCAAAATCGTTATGATGAAACGTAAGGCAGTTCTTTATGTCCTTGGTGCGGCCGTCGTTATTTTTCTGATGATCCTTCTTCTGAGGGACAGGAAGCCTTTTGGCGGCAGCAATACCTCTTTTGCAGCCAGCCCGGCTGACAGGATCACCAGGATTGAGTTCACAACGGGGAACAGTTCCCTGACCCTCAGTGAAGAGGGCGAAGAGTGGCTTGTAAACGGGAAGCAGCCGGCCAGACGAAGCAGTATTCTTTTCATCACAAGAATACTTACCGAAATGCAGATAAAATCACCCGTGTCGGATGAGCTGTTCAATTCCGGAATCACCGCCATGGGAATCGAGCCCGTAGCCGTGAAAGTCTATGAAAGGTACAAATTGCTTAGTTCCTTCCTTGTATATAAAACAGCTTCAAACCAGTACGGAAACATAATGAAGCTGAAGCCCGGATCGAAACCATACATCGTTTCAGTTCCCGGCAGCGAGGCAGAGATCGGATCGGCATTCACCGTAAACGAACTTTTCTGGCAGCCATATACAGTTTTCAGCCTTCAGCCATCTGAGATCCATTCGGTGACCTTCGAGAATCTATCCGACACATCATCTTCATTCATGATAAAACACGCAGGAGGCATTCCTTCTCTTTTCGGAAACGACAGGGAACTGACAGGCTGGGATACCTCGCGTGTTATGAGGTATATTTCCTATTTCGCCCAGGTGCCCTTCGAGTCATGGGCTACGGAACTTACTGAGGCGGAGAAGGCAGAAATTTCGGGCGAACCGCCGCTGTACAGGGTTACAGTACTAAGTTCGGAAGGGGAGATAGCCCTGATAAACCTGTGGAAGCGCACGATAACTGAGCAGGATTCAGTAAGGGACGATACCGACAGGATGTGGGCCCGGAAGCAGGGAGAAACGGAATTTTTTATTACAAAATATGCGGATATCGATCCCATTATCAAAAAGCGCTCATATTTCCTCCCCGGGCAATAATTTGTTTGAGGATAAATGTTTTTTTTTGTAATATTGATAGTTGCGAATTTGCAGAAGTAATTAAACCCATTATAATATGAAATTTGTTGTATCCAGCACCGAGTTACTAGGTCATTTGCAGGCCATAAGCAGGGTGATCAGTTCCAAAAACACCTTGCCGATCCTTGATAATTTTCTTTTTAATCTTTCAGGCAACGATCTTGAAATTACGGCATCAGATCTTGAATCGACCCTGATAACAAGGATGAAGCTCGAGAATGCCACGGGTGACGGTATCATAGCCCTTCCGGCAAG
>JAVEXG010000184.1:0-5407 GCA_034004115.1 Bacteroidales bacterium
CGGTTCTCCCCGCCATAGCCGTTCATGTGTTCATCAGGTACATCCGAATTCAAAACATCATGATTAACAAATCCCAGGCTTGCCCCATCGGGCCCGTTTGAGGTACTTGTAAACACTTTTGCCTGATACTTTGGAGATACTATCACCTCTGCCTTTTCATTGTTACCTTTTAAGACGATCAGCCCCTTGTCTTTTTCCTTTAGAAAATTCAGGTCATAACCGTATGTTCCTTTTTTGTATTCATTCATATTCTTCTTTTTTGAATTATTACAACCTGAAAATGTCAGCATCAGAATAGCGGTTAACAAGACAGTGTTTCTTATCATATCATTGAATTTTATTCAGATCAATCAGGCTGGTTTATCCACAAATTTATCCACTATTCTGGTACGATTCCGATACCGATGGCCCCGTTACAGAAAATTTTTATCCAGAAAATCCTGAAACCTGTCCTTGTACCGATCCCCGATGGGTATGTATTTCTTTCCGAATACAATCCTGCTGCGATCAATGGTGTCAATCTTCTCAAGGTTAACGATAAAAGAGCGATGAACTCTCATAAACCTGCCGGCCGGCAGCCTTTTCTCCAGGACTTTCAGTGAGGAAAGCGAAAGTACGGGCTTGTCTGAATTCGTTGTATAGACTCTGACGTATTCCTTCAATCCCTCAATATAAATGATATTCAGGAAATTAATACGTTTTATTTTATAGTCCGACTTAAGGAACAGGAATTCATTGTCAGATAGTAGAGACGCAATGCATTGCGCCTCTACTTCATCTGCCGGTTTCGCAACTGATCTTATCATCCTTTCAGCTTTCTGCACAGCAGTAAGGAATTCCTCATAAGTGAAAGGTTTAAGGAGGTAGTCAGCAACATCAAGTTTGAAGCCCTCTATTGCGTATTTTTCAAAAGCCGTTGTAAAGATCACGACAGGGCCGTTAATCATTGACTTCGTGAATTCAATGCCGTTCAGACCGGGCATCTGGATGTCAGTAAAAACAATATCTATATGGTTCCGGCCAACAAACCGTGCTGCTTCCAGGGGATTTTCAAATTGTCCGGCCAGCCTCAGATCAGGTGTCTTCTGAATATAATCTGCAATTAACTGAAGGGCTAACGGTTCATCATCTATTGCAATAACACTTATCATTTTATAACCGGATAATTAAGTTTACCTCATATTTGTCGCTGGTTCTGTTGATTTCCATTTCATGCCTGCCGGGATAGATCAGGCCAAGGCGTTTTTTCAGATTATCGAGACCGATTCCGGAGGATGTAAGGTTTGTCCCGATGTTACTTTCCGGCAAACCGTTTTCACATTTGAATGAAATGTTGTTTTCTCCGCACTCCAGACTGATATTTACATATGACTCTTCCTGAACACTGATTCCATATTTGAACGCATTTTCAATCAATGAGATAAACAGCAGGTGTGGTATTTTAAGGTCTTTGCATTCAGTCGGGAAGCTGATGCCGAGTCTGGTTCTGGAACTGATTCTCAGCTTCATCAGATCAATATAATTGTTCATGAATTCAATTTCCTCTCTCAGAAGCCTGATATCCTGTCCCGATTCATTGAGGACATACCTCATCAGTTTCGAAAGCTTAATTACAGCATTTTTTGAGTCTTCATTATTTCTGCCTATCAGGGAATAGATATTATTCAGGGTGTTGAAGAAGAAATGCGGGCTGATCTGGTTTTTCAGGATTGCTAGTTCTGCATTGAGCTTTGTCTTTTCCATCTCTTCCTGACGCTCAAGCAGCCTGAGACTCAATGACAGGATTACAAGAAAAAGTGAGTAAGATGCGTACCCGATCAGGCGTGCATTGGGTAAGGCAATAATAATCCGGGGTCTCTTCGGTGGCTGCCCCGGTACCCGTCTTTCATTGACCTGTCTGCCAGACTGTTCAGAATCGTTCCTTGCAATCCAGTTGTTAATCTGTCCGTTGGCAAAGCCGGATATGAAGTAAAAGCAAAAAACAAGAGCCAGCACGGCCAAATAATATCTGTATTTCTTTTTCTTAAAGAATAGTTTCGGAACAAGGAACAGGTAATTTGTGTAAAATATCAGGGCGCTTATAACCGCGAAGGTGTAATAAGTTAACATGAAATCACTTGCCATCCGGTACCTTTTCATCAGGAAAACCGGCAAAACGATAAAAACAATCCAGACGAGGATGTGGAATACGATTCTGGAAGTCTTCTCCTTTGTCACTCTACTAATTGTTTAGTTGGTAAACTAATTAAGATATAAATTTAATCATTCTGAGCGTAGGCTGTTCACCGGGTTTTCAAGCGCAGTTTTAATTGCCCGGAAGCTGATAGTTGCAAGTGCAATGACTATTGTAACAAATCCGCCTGCTGCAAACAGCCACCAGCTGATATTAATTCGGTAAGCATAATCCTGCAGCCAGTTCTGCATGTAATACCATGCAACCGGAGCAGCAATTGCGAAGGCAATTGCAATAAGCAGGATAAATTCTTTTGAAAACAAATAAACTATACTTGCTGCGCTGGCACCGTGTACTTTACGAATACCGACTTCTTTTGTTCGCCGGACTGTCATGAATAAGGCTAAACCGTACAGCCCCAGACAGCTGAGGAATATGGCGATTGCCGCAAAAATTTTGTACAGCTGTGCTAACTGGCTTTCCTGTTTGTAAAAACCTGCAATCTTATCATCAAGAAACTGGTATTCATAAACAAAGTCGGGTAATGTTTCCTCCCATATTTTTTTTACAGATTGCAGTGCAGAAGCAAGGTCAGGTGTTTCAAGTTTTATTCCTGCCACGCTGTACATTGTTATGTTTGTTGTAATAAGCAATGGTGCCAGTGCGTGACGAAAGGACCTGTCGTTAAAGTCCTTCAATACTCCCACAACAGGACATTTTATCCGGTCATCCCAGATACTTATTTCCTTATTCAGGATTTCTTCCGGGTCGTTTATTCCCAGACTCCTCATAAGTGTCTCATTCACTAAAAATTCCCTTGTCATGTTGGAAGGCTGCAAGTTTCTTCCGGCTATCAGCTGTAGTTTGTAGGCTGGCACGAATTCATCGTCGGCAAATTTGGTGATAGCTTTAAAGTCCTCTTCTTTTACTGCATGGTCAAACCTGAGTGTACTCCACATATCATTCCCGTTTTCAACCGGAGTGTTTGAGCTGAAGCTTACTGCCTGCACGCCCTTTACCGACAATAACTGTTGCTTAAGGTAATCCCCCTTTCTGAACCAGACAGTATCTACGCGGAAAGGCACATTTATTATTGATTCCTTATCGAAGCCCGGCGGGTGATCCATGAAGTAATTCATTTGCCTTGCTATTATGATTGTCCCGATGATCAGGGCCTGTGCAATTATGAATTGAAATACTACCAATGCTCTTCGTAATGAAATTCCATTTGAGGAATTGGCTGTCAGTTTACTCTTTAAAGTATTGGCGGGATTGAAACGCGATAAGACTATGGAAGGATAAAAACAGGCGAGTACGGTTACAGCAATTGTTACGGTCAGAAAGAATAAAATAATTGCAGGATTGTTGAGTATGTCGAATGAAAGCGGGAGTTCCAGAAGCTGATTTATATAAGGCAATGCAATAATTGCAATTACAGCGGCAAGTATTACAGCACTTATAACTATCAAAAATGTTTCGGTTGTGAACTGGATTTGCAATTGTGATTTATTACCACCCAGAACTTTTCTTACGCCAACTTCCCTTACCCGATTAACGGCCTGTGCAGTGGAGAGGTTGATAAAATTTATGCAGGCAATTAAAAGGATGAATGCTGCAATCAGCCACAATACATTCAGAAGTTGATGACTGATAGTCAGGTTGCTGTAATTGCCGGTGCCGGTATCGTAATGGACGGCACTCAGGGGCTGAATAATATAGCTGTCTTTATTTTCGGGCGATTGAACTTCGCCAGAATATGCTCTCATCTGCTGATTGAAATTTTCAACTGAAGAATTCGGCGGCATTAATATATAGCAGCCAAAACCTGAATTCGTTCTATCCTCCCAATCGGTGGATAAGGCCATAAGACTTCCTGTAAAACCTGTTCCGTATGCCACGACCAATTTCAGCTGAAAGTCTGTATTTGCAGGTATAGTCGCCAGAATACCTGATACTTTCAATATTTCTGTGCCGTGCTCGAAAATATAGCCGCCTGCCTCCAGCTTAATTGTCTTACCGAGCGCTGTTTCCCAGTCACCAAAGTATTTTTCTGCAGTCTCCCTTGCAAGCAATACATTGTTTGGATCTTTCAACGACTCATAAGAACCGGAGAGCAGGGGGAAATCAAATATCTCAAAGAACGAAGGCTCAGTAAAGAATACCCCCTTTACTTCCCTGAATGCCTTAGTAGTTGTTCCATTATCGTCAGGTATGAGCACTTTATCATCGTGGCTTGCAAAAACCGGGGCTACCTGTTCTATCTGGGGAAAAGCAGTCTTCAATCCTGCGGGCAGGGGAAAAGGGACATCTTTTCCGAAGGAGATATTTGTAGCATCCGAATTATGAAATTCGATTAACACGCGGTATGTGTGGTCTTTCCCGGAGTGAAAGGTATCGAAGCTAGTATGAAATTGTATTATGATGTAAATCATCATACAAACTGCAATACCGACAGCCAGGCCGGCGATGTTTATAATTGTGTAATTCCTGTTTCGGATCAGGGTTCTGAATGCTGTTTTGAAATAATTCTTAAACATAGGCAGGTCGTTTTTGGTCACACAGCACAATTTAATTGCCAGTCTGTTTTGTGTAGGCGGATCGATATTTTTTGTTTCTGACCAAAAATAAGCCGGCACAACGACAAGGGGAAAGAAAATATAAGTAAAGGGATCTTTTAATGACAGAGAGCAGATTTTTATATATGGGAATATTGTGGCTGATGTTGCTTCAGGGAATCCTTTCCCTGCTTATATGTATTGATTAAATCAGAAAGGCTGCATCTCCCAATGCAGCCCTCCCTCGTTTACAAACCTAACCCTATCTAACCTAACAGCTGCTGAAAGCTGCCCACTATATATTGTCTTTTTTCTTTTTCTCCAGGGGGATTATTCCTGCCATTTCTCCGATTATATTAACCAGTTCGGTACCAGCCGGAACAACTATTTTGGCATTATTACCGAGCGATGCTTCCAGAGCCTCCAGTTTTCTCAACAACTGGGCATTCCCGATAAAATATTTATCAGCGGCTTCATTTACCAGTCTGATGGCTTCTGCCTCACCTTCAGCATGTAATATCTTTGCCTGTTTATAACCTTCAGCCTCTTTTATCTTTCCTCTTTTTATCCCGTCTGCAACTGTTTCGGCAGCAGTAGCCGAATCGATTGCCGCGATTTTTTCATTTTCAGCTTTTACAACCTTATTCATGGTTTCCTGAACATCCGAAGGAGGATCTAT
>JAVEXG010000032.1:0-26170 GCA_034004115.1 Bacteroidales bacterium
CGATACATGGTGATTTCAACCTCGTTTCGGTTACGGAGGTTGAACAGCTCATGAAGGGTGATGGATCTGGAAGAGTGGTCCGTTAACTCCACAGCCTGTCGTGCGAACGCTTGTCATCCCATTCCGGAGTCGGCTCAAAGAACCCCTTGGCCCTGGGATGAAGATGTTTCTTAACTTCTTCCTCATTCAGTTCGATTCCCAGTCCGGGTGAGTCGAGAGGCACGTTTGCAAATCCTTTTGTAACCATAGGCTGTGAGCCGGTCATCCTTACAAGGTTTTCCCACCAGGGGGTGTCCACGCTGTGATGTTCCAGAGCCAGGAAATTTTGTGTTGCCGCGGCGCAATGCACATTAGCCATGAAGCATACCGGAGTGCCGGCCATGTGCATTGCCATCGCCACTGCGGATTCCTCTGCATAATCGCCGATTCGTTTTGTTTCAAGCAGTCCGCCTGAGGTTGCAAGGTCCGGTTGAATAATGTCAACGGCACGGGTATCGAGAAGAGGTTTGAATCCTCCCTTAAGCATGTATATATCTTCGCCTGTGCATGTTGGTGTTTCAAGCGCATCGGAAACCGTTTTCCACTGTTCGGTGTAGAACCATGGCACCATATCCTCGAGCCATGCCAGCCTGTATTTCTCCATTGCCCTGCCGAAGCGGATCGAATTATTGATGTCGAAATGTCCGAAGTGATCGGCGCACAGAGGTATTTCGTAGCCCACTGCATTTCTAACCTGTTCAACATATTCTGCAAGCCCCTCGAGACCTTTGTCGGTTATCTGCACCTGGGTGAAGGGATGAAGGGTATTCCCGTATCCCATGTAGGTCCTGAGGTCGTACTGACCTACCGCACCATCCCAGAATTTGTTGTTTACAAGCGAATCCGGCTCTTTAGCCACAACATGTATCCCAAGATCCATTTTTAGCCATGTGAATCCCTGTTCTTCCACCCTTCTTTTCATTGTCTGGGCAAAGGCAGCAGGGTCGTTGGCTCCGGGAGTGTCGGCATAGAGTCGGATTTTATCCCTGTATCTTCCGCCCAGGAGCTGCCATGCGGGTACGCCATAGGCCTTGCCGCACAGATCCCAGAGTGCCATTTCGACAGCGCAGACACCGCCGCCCTGGCGGCCATGGTAGCCGTACTGCCTGATAATCTTGAATATCATTTCGACATTGCAGGGGTTGAGGCCAAGGATCCTGCTTTTGAGCATCAGGGCATAGCGTTCGTCTGCTCCGTCCCTCACTTCTCCGAGACCGTAAATACCCTGGTTGGTGTCGATACGGATTATTGCAGTACGCCCGACGTTCCCGACAACGGCTACGCGCATATCGGTTATCTTAAGGTCAGACGGACCGGAGGCGCGATTCACTTTTGAAGTTGTCTGAGCGATTGTGTCTTCAATTGACAAATGCATCAATCCTCCGAGAGCGATGCCTCCGAGAGCGGCCTTTTTAATAAAACCGCGCCTGCTGTTTGATGAATCCTTTTTTTCTTCAGGCTTTTCTGCAGGAACGGCATTTTCAAGCTGCCTGTTCTGTTCCTTAATGTTATGGATTATATCTTTCATAGTCAGTAGTTTTTTTAAATCACAAATCACAAATCACAAATCAGGGCGCAAGGCGAAAGGCAAAGAGCACAGGGCACACGTGTCCACCGTAGCTTTAGCGAAGGTGGAGGGCACAGGGCTCATACCTCACCAGTTTCTTTCCCTGAAATAGTTTTCAAGTTCCGCTTTTGTCATCGGCAGTTTTCCGGGGTAATTATTAAGCCAGTTCATAAAGTCTTTTTTTATCTCATCGCTCCACTGGCTGTCGATCTGCCCGGGCTTATACTTACCTTCACGAAGACGGAGGTGACCGAACTCATCACGCAATGCAGTAACTTCTGAGGTTATTACAAGGTCCTCGACGAGATGGGCTGGGATAAAAATTACGCCGAATTTCTTTGCAAGCACCACATCGCCGGGAAGGACCACAGCCCTTCCCACCCGGATGGGGGCATTGATTGAAACGAGACTCATCTGCTGGATGTAGGAAGGATCCTGGCCCTTTATCCAGCCATTGAATCCCTTAATCTCGCTCAAACCTTCCTGATCCCTTACAGACCCATAAAAGATCACTCCTCTTTTCGAGTTGGCATAAATCGAGTTTCCCAGGTTGTCGCCTATAAGGGTTCCGTCAACTATCTTGCCGTAGCTGTCGGCAACATATACATCTCCGTCGGTCAGTACATCGATGGGCCATGAGTTTGTACCACCCTGCTGAGCCCGGTTTTCAGCCTTTCCCTTCTCTTTGATATATTTCTCAAGATCGGGCCGGAGGGGCATATACTGTGCCGTGACCACACGTCCGGTCATGGGTTCATCGGGATGGATCACCTGCCATTCGCCTTCAAACTGGTTGTTATATCCCCTGTTGCGAAGGACGCCCCAGGCTTCTTCGATCGAAATATTCTTCAGTCTTTCGAGGATTGCATCCGAAACCTTGGGCCGTCCGTCGGGAAGACGTTCCCCTTTCCATTCGGGAGTCAGAGCTTTGATGTAATCGGGTGTTGAACCCACATTCTGAGCCGTGGCGGTTACAGTGATCAAAAGAAGGGCTGTGAAAAAAACAGAAAGCTTGTTCATGGGCAGGTAGTTTTAATTATTCAGATAAAATTAGCAAATTTCGTTTTATCCAGGGTAATGCCTGCAGTATAATAAAAAATGACAAGAAAATTCATATATTTCCTTTCCCAAATTCTTTAATGCAATAAATAATTAACCAGATCCGATATGAAAATGAAACTGATCACTGCCGGAATGATAATTTCAGTATTTCTTTCTTCCTGCACGAAGGAAAAGCCTATTGATAAAGTAATTGATGAATCGCTGGCCTTTGCGGCTGAGCAATACACACTTATGGCGGATGTGATGAAGGATAAGCCCGGTCAGCTGCCCCGGACTCTGAATGAAAAGGGTGAGTTCATCACTGCCGGTCCGGGATGGTGGACAAGCGGTTTTTTCCCGGGTAGTCTGTGGTACCTGTATGAAAATACAAACGATCAGAAATTCAGGGATTCTGCTGCTGAAATGACTTCAAGGATTGAAAATGAAAAGTACAACAAGGGAACCCACGATCTCGGGTTCATGCTGTTCTGCAGTTTTGGCAACGGATTACGGATCACAGGAGAGGAGAGCTATAAGGAAGTTCTTCTGACAGGGGCAAGGTCGCTGAGCACCCGTTTCAGACCGAATATCGGATGTATCCAGTCGTGGGGAAGCAGGGCTGGCTGGCAATGTCCGGTTATAATTGACAATATGATGAACCTGGAGCTGCTGCTGTGGGCTTTCGAAAATTCAGGTGATTCCTCGTTCTACAACATAGCCGTTACTCATTCTGATACAACAATAAAGAACCATTTCAGGGCCGATAACAGTTCATACCACGTTGTTTCGTACGACACAATAACAGGTGCAGTCGAAGTGAAGCAGACGCATCAGGGAGCCGCAGATGAGTCGGCTTGGGCCCGCGGTCAGGTCTGGGGATTGTACGGATATACGGCGATGTACAGGATGACGGGTCTTGACAGATATCTCAGTCAGGCGACTAAAATCGCTGACTTTCTTATAAATCATCCGAATATGCCGGAGGACAAGGTTCCTTACTGGGATTTTGATGCGCCAGGCATACCGGAAGCCAAAAGAGATGCTTCTGCAGCAGCAATAATGGCCTCGGCCCTGATTGAGCTAAGCCGCTATGCAGAAGCTGAGTCGTCGGAAAGGTATCTGGATGTTGCCGAGAGGCAGATAAGGACTCTCTCATCGCCGGAGTACAGGGCAGTAGCCGGAGAAAACGGAAATTTCATACTGAAGCATTGTGTCGGTCATCTTCCGGGGAACAGCGAAGTTGACGTACCGCTGACATACGCTGATTATTATTTTATAGAAGCGCTGATGCGATTTAAAAATCGATCATAGCTTTCATCACCCCGTCGTGATAACCATCAACAAGATCAAAAGCCTCTTTTGTTTTTTCAAAGGGGAAACGGTGGGTTGCCATATTGCTGACATCTATGGTTCCGTCGGCCATCATGCTGATTGAGTCCTCCACACAGTTCACCTGTCTTCGGATGAACTGAATTGAAATTTCCTTTCGCCTTGTTTTGTCGACATCCAGAGTCCACTTGTCGAATTCGGGAATTCCCACAATTACAAGGCGGCCGCCGGGTTTCAGGACCTCCACGGCCTGGTTGACCGCATCCTGCTGCCCGCAGCATTCGAACACGAGGTCGAGTCCGTAAGGTTTGGAATTCAGAATTTCTTTTACAATATCTTGTTTTTGTGGATTGCCTGTCTGGAAGGCTTTCTCCTTTTCTGCAAGTGCCAGTCTGCTGTCGATCTTGTCTGTAACGAATATTGAAGAGGGGTGCTTCGGTTTAGCTGCCAGCATAACGCTCATTCCGATAGGGCCAAACCCAAGGATGGCGATATCCTGATCCTTAATAAACCCCGCTTTTTTTACTGAGTAGACGCCTATTGATAGTGGCTCGGAGATTGCTCCATGATCGGCGCTCAGGTTTGCAGGAAGCTGAAAGCAGCTGTTTTCCGGCATTACTATATACTCTGAGAGAGCTCCTTCGGCTTGTCCGGGGCATCCCAGAAATTTCAGCCTGCGACATGTGTGCTGCCTTCCTGCCAGGCACTGGTCGCAGGTTCCGCACCACATCGCTGGTTCGACGGCTATGATATCACCCTCCCTGACCCGTTTCACGGCCGGTCCGGTCTCAACCACCACGCCCGCACATTCATGTCCGACAGTAAAGGGATAGCTGACCACCTGCGATCCGATCCTGCCCGATACATAGTAGTGTATGTCCGATCCGCATATTCCCAGTACAAGAAGTTTGATTTTCACATCATGAGCATCCCTGATCACAGGTTCGGGAACATCCCGCATCTCCATCTGCCGTATACCGGTGAGCATCATTGCCTTCATAATCAACCGTGATTTGTTTCGTCAAATATATATCATTACCGGAGCATGTTTGACAGACATGGTTAATTTATTTGTATATTCACTACCTGACACATGTTGAATAATTCAGTGTAAATGCTTATCCGTCAAAGATTATGAGAAGGATATTCGGAATAGGAGAGACCGTTCTCGACATTATTTTCAAGAATGGCCAGCCGCAGGCTGCAAAGCCGGGAGGAGCGATGCTCAACAGTCTGGTTTCGCTTGGAAGGGCAGGACTTCCGGTTCATTTCATTAGTGAATATGCGGATGATGATGTGGGCGGCCTCATTGATGCCTTTCTTGGTTCAAACGGTGTTGATACATCTCATGTTCATCATTATAAGGACGGAAAGACCAAGCTGGCCCTTGCTTTCCTGAATGAGAGGAACGATGCAGCATACACCTTCTATGAAAAATATCCGGAAAACAGGCTCGATATAGAATTTCCTTCGACTGAGAAAAATGATATTGTGCTTTGCGGATCGATTTATTCAATAACCGCTGAAATCAGGGAGAAATTCGTCAATTTCATCAGTGAGGCACATAAGAGAGGATCAATTGTGATCTATGATCCGAACTTCAGGAGCGCCCACCGTCATGAGCTCGACCGTCTGAAGCCACTCATCGTTGAAAACCTGTCGATGGCCAGCCTGGTAAGGGGGTCGGATGAAGATTTCCTGAATATATTCGGAACCAAAGGTCCTGATGAAGCCTGGAAGGCAGTCAGAAGCCACTGTAAATGTCTTGTTTACACTGCCAATGCTGAAGGCGTTTTTGTAAGGACGGAAACATTCAGCGGAAGTTTTCCTGTGAAAAGAATAACACCTGTAAGTACGATAGGGGCAGGGGATAATTTCAATGCCGGAATGATGGCTGCCATGTATTTCAACAATATAAATGCTGAAATGCTGACATCAATGGGAGAGGACCTTTGGAAAGCGGTTGTTGCAACAGGTGTTGATTTCGCCTCTGAAGTATGTATGAGCTATGAAAACTATATTCCTGAAGAATTTGCTCAAAAACTGAAGAAGAATCTCTCTTAGTTTTCAGGAAAGTCAAATCTGATCAGATTGGTTTGCCGTTTTCAAGTATGTATCTTTCAGCTTCAGGATTCCATATATGGTCATTTGCTGCCACAATTTTGTGCAAACCGGCATAGAAAGGATCCGTTTTTCCCAGTTCTCCAAGTTTGTAAAGAGAAACAAGAGGCATCGATATATTTGTATAGATTAGTTTTTTCCCGCCGGGTATCTGTGGCAGGGTGAGTGTTGTTTCCGGAACCGCATCCAGGCCGCCCACGTGAGTGATCATCACTGCAGGATTGATTCTGCCGGCAGCCATCATCCTGAGCGATTCGCGCATATCATCCGTATTGCCGCCCGATGTTCCAACCAGGTGGGTGAAGGAATAATGCACATTATAGAAGTTCAGTTCAGCCTTGAATTCAGGGTTTGTGGGGCCCGCAAAAAAGTTCAGGCATCCGTCGGTACCCAGAATTGCATCACCCTGTTCCACAACCTGTTTAACCGGAGCAAAAACGAACACATCGTCAAAGCCATTGTCGCCGGTAAGGCTTCTGAGCTGCCTCACCGGATCAGCCGTCTTCCCTGTATTGACATACACCAGCTTCACCCCTTCCTTAAGAGCCTGTTCGGGTGTAAAAAGGCAGGCTGCCCTTGCAAGCCTGGAATCGTCAATGTCGGTTACAACCAGCAATCCCGGTTTTCTGTCCTGGTGAATTGCGTAATCGATAGCGCCCAGACCCATCGGGCCGACTCCGGCCAGTATTGCCATATTCCCGCCTTCCTTGATTCCCATTGTATGGTTATAGGTTCCGGGCGGCACATGATAACTTGCATTGAAAGCACCGACGATGCACGACATCGGTTCCGAGAGCGATGCGGGGTAAAATGCCTCGCCGCTATAGGGCAGGAGGCAGTCAGCTTCCATCACTATGTCGGGTATGATTACATGAGTGGCATCGCCCCCGATATATCTGTAGGAGTAACCGGGTGCATCCAGGGTTCCCATATGAGCCATGGCAGGCTGGATCGAGAATTTTTGTCCCGGTCTGAACTGGTTCTGCCATTTCTTTCCTACTTCAAGTATCACACCTGAGAACTCGTGTCCGATCATTGTCGGGTTGACTGCAATATTGTCGGGTACCCTCTTATGATCCGCTCCCTGAAGGGCTGCTTTGTGTGATGACATGCAGATGCTGTCGGAAACGATCCTTGCAAGAATCTCATCTTCCTTCATTTCAGGAAGTTCAAATTCCTCAAGACGAAGGTCTTTCTTACCGTAAATTCTGACTGCTTTTGTTTTCATGTTTTTTTATTTTACCACGGACGACACGGTGCGCCCTGCGCCATCATCCCAGCATGACCTGTCCGCCTGTAACAGGGACAGCCTGGCCGGTTTCGTATTCCTGGTCGATTATGTAAAGCATTGCCTTTACCACATCGTCGAGCCTGCATCCGCGCTTCATGGGCACCTGTTCCTCATAGTGCTTCTTCACATCTTCAATTGTTTTTGCACCAGGCACTTTACCTGTTCTGAGATACTGTACAAAAAGTCCGGCATGAGGGTCGGACCACAGAGGTCCCTCGTAGAAATTTCCAGGACAAATGGAATTGACCTTTATCCTGAAAGGAGCCAGTTCAAGCGCAAAGGACTGGGTGAGGCCGATACCTCCGAATTTGGCACCCGCATAGGCAAAGTTCCTGTTGCTGCCCCGCAGGCCCGATTTCGAATTAATCTGGATTATATCCATGAAATAATCAGGCTTCTCCTGATTCTGAATTTTCATAACCTCAGATGAATATTTCGCGCAGTAGAAATATCCGTTGTAGTTTATGCCGGTGGTTAAGGTAAAAGTTTCGGGATCCATTTCGTCAAGACCTCCGGCCCTGAGCACACCCGCATTGCTCACCATAAGGTCGAGGCCGCCAAAGGCTCCGACCGTACTGTCGACAAGAATTTTAACCGATTCAGGATCAGAAACATCCGTTTTGATGAACAGGGCCTTGTTTCTGGAGTCAGGATTATTCAGCTGCGCAACGAATTTTGATCCGGTTTCTTCATTGAGGTCGGCAACCACGACGTTCACGTTCAGCCTGAAAAGAGCTTCAGCAATTCCTGCCCCGAATCCCTGTGCTCCGCCGGTTACAATTGCAATTTTCTGTTCCAGCCTGTTGCCTTTTGTTGCGCCCTGTGAGACTTTCCTCCTGTAGTTTTCAACCTCCCATTTATCGATAAACTCGGTCTGATCGGGAGTAAGTGTTTTAGTGCCGCCGCAAAGCGCCGAATAATGACTTATTTTGATCATGTCCTCATATACATCAAGCACTGCTTCGGCGGATGCCACGGAATCAGCAACGGCAAGAATTCCTGCGTTTTTTATAACAATTACTTTCGGGAGATATCCGTATTCGTTGAGAAAGCGAGGAAGCTGTGTTCTGGCCGATTCAAGGATTTTTTCCGGCGTTGAGGATTGTTCGATGAACAGGTATCTTGTTTTGCAGTATACAATTATATCAGGAGTGAGAGGGAGTGATATCTTATGGAACTCCATCTGATTCTGATTGTATCTGGCTATCAGACTGTTATTTCTGTATCTGATTACTTTCGGCTTTTCTCCGGAGAGAAGCATCCGCAAAGCCGGAAGTGCCCTGCATAGTACAGGGTTAAAGGGGAGTACCTCAATCTTGTCGGTACTTCCTATATGGTTTGAGATGGCTGAAAATACTTCTTCATATATCTTCCTCACCTCATCAGGCGAATCGGCACTAACGAACGACCCATGATTCTCAAGAAGAATAATCTGCGGGTCGGTTTGGAAATCAGCCCTGTATTTTAATATCTCTGATTCAAGTTTCTTGAAAAGCGTATAGCCCGGATCAATATAGGGCACGAAGAGGGCTTTGTCTCCAAACAGCTGTTTCACAAGGTTTCTGGCATTTCTGCTGCACAGGATTCCATTTACCATTGTAGGGTGCAGGTGAACCACGAATTTATACCTTATAAGGTCGTGAAGTGAAGTTTCGACTGATGGTCTGAGGTTCTGACTTCTGTCGATGATGCTGTTGAACATATCCGTCTTCACCTGGTCCTCTCTGACAGTGGTATCGTCGGAGTATTGTTTTTCCGAAATAAGGTGAAGCTTTTCCCTGTTGAGGGCAACCAGGCCGTTTTCACTGAGGGTGGCGAGGGGCTGTCCGCTGGCCTTGATCCAGATTGTTTGTCCGTCCTTATATGAAGTATTTCCTCCGCCGGCAATAACATATTCGGTGTTGTTGCCGTAGAACCTTGATAATTCGATTAGTTCAGCAATTTCCGGCTTCATGGTATCAGTTTTTAGAAAGGAAGAATTCAACAACAAGTCTTCCGAGGTATGTAAGTTCCCTTTTCTGGTCGAAATTTGGTTTCCCATCAGGCATGACATAGCCCTGCATTCCCTTTGCCCTGAGGTACTGATGTGCAGCTATCACGCAAACGCCATCCCATGCAATCTGTTTAAGGTCGTTGCTGAGCGGCTCCTGTCCTTTTGCAGTAACAGTCAGGGGAAGAAGATCGGGAGTATTATGTTCGGTGCCGAATGTCACTATATAATTCCTGTCGTGGAAGAAATGTACAAAATCGCTGAGGACCGGAAGGCTGTTCCTTCCCGGGATCAGTTCGATACAGGATATCCTTTTATCGTTAAGGGATTTATGCAGTTTTTCCCAGTCTTTTTCAAATTCGGTGTAATTGCCGGAGGAATCGTCGAGCAGAACAGGATAGCAAGGTATGCCTCCTGCCTTCAGTATGATTTTTACGAGGGCAGGAAGTTCAAGGAATGAATTTTCATCTTCCCTTACAAATGCAGCGCCTCCACTTTTCAGCAGGTTCGAGCGGATTTCATTTTCAAGCTGGGCAGGATTGGCAGGATCTGCCTTGGATTTCTTTCCGCCGTATATTTTTTCGATGAATTTCAACTGATCTCCTGGATCAGGATATGTTTCCGTAACAGCCGTCCTCAGAGCCAGGGCAAGGTGTCTCTCCCGGACCAGGTCGCGGGCATGCCTTGCTTTAATCTTGTCGTATGAAAGAGCCAGGGAAGGATTGACGGGTTCTATAAGCCCGTTAAGTTTTGATATCATGGCTTTGATCTGGTTCTGACTCTCCCTGACCACCGATTTCAGCTTTAATCCGTTGAGGAAGCCCGGTTTGAAGGGATAGTCAAGTCCTTTCCCTGAGAAATATATTCTGCCGGGATTATTCGGGTCGTTGATTCTGATTCCGTTCTTCTGTTCCTTTTTCATGAGGCCGATGAATTCGATATTGAAGAGAGGAAAGATTTTATTCCGGAGTGATCCGTCAATGAATTCCCTGAAGCCGTCGGCAACAAAAAAGTCGTTGATTCCAAGGACGGCAATGTGTTCTTCCTTTGCCATCGAGAAGATAGTACCCATGTCAGGGAATGAGCTGAATGAGTAAGGAGTATGGATATGCCCGTTAGCCTCTCTGTACTGGGGCAGATGGTTGTTTGATAATTTTTTCCGGATCTCTTCCGGGGCGGGATAGCCTGTCAGGAAAAATTTCTCCACGTTTTATAAATTACATTGATACTAAAACATTTATAACGAAAGACGATGTCAGGTGATTCACCGCCTGAAAAGTCTGTCGATTTCTCTGATTCTTGATTTTCCAAGGGGTTTGCTGTTTCCGGCAATGTCAACGATCATTGTCATCCTGGCAGCGTTCTCCAGTACTTCGAGCCTGTCGAAAGCCTGCAGCATTGAGTTACCAGCGGCAAGCACACCATGGTTTTCAAGCAGGAGGATATCTGATTTCAGAATTCCCTCGCTTGCCAGCGATGCCAGTTCTTCAGTGCCCATGAGTGCATAGGGGACCATGAAAGGTTCCCCGCAGATTGCCCTCGCCTCGGATGTCAGGTTTGTGTTGATGACTGTCTTCATTGCGGTGAATGCGGACGCAAACAGGGGATGAGCATGGACAATTGCTGATACCTCTTCCTTTTTTCTGTAAATGGAAAGATGCATTTCATGTTCGATAGAGGGTTTAAGACCGGGAGTCAGGTTTTTTCCATCCATGGTCATCAGTCCGACCTCTCTCCATTTCATTCTGCCCTTGTCGGTGGCGGAGGGAGTGATGGCAATCAGGTCAGGATTTATCTTAATGCTAATATTCCCTCCTGATGTAGTTGTAAGTCCCTGCCTGTAGAGCCGTCGCATGAACCTCGCAACCTCCCTGCGTTCCTTACGGTATGGGGCATCTTTGTCCATGTTTGGTTTATTGGACCAGGTCAATAATGCCGTTGAGGATATATTGTGGACGGTAGGGGAAATTGCCTACTTCCTCCCTTGAAGTAATACCGCTGAGAACCAGAAGTGTATCTATTTCAGATTCAAGCCCGCACCTGACATCAGTGTCCATTCTGTCGCCTATAACAATTGCTTCTTCTCTTCTGACATTTAGTCGCTTGAGGGCAATTCTCATCATCAGTGGATTAGGTTTTCCGACGAAATAGGCCTTTTTCCCCGATGCTATTTCAATGGGGGCTATCAGGGCTTTGGTTGAAGGGGCAATACCGTTTTCCACCGGGCCGCTGACATCGGGATTGGCCCCGATGAGTCTGGCACCCTTAAGAACAAGGTTGATTGCTGTCTGGATGCTTTCAAAATTATAGTTATGGGTATCTCCGACGACCACATAGTCGGGATTCACATTATTTATAGTATAACCGTTACCGTACAAGGCATGGATCAGTCCGGCATCTCCTATAATGAAAGCGCTGCCGTTGGGTTTCTGGCTAGCAAGAAAACCGGCGGTGGCCAGTGCGCTTGTGTAGAAATGTTCCTCTCCCACATCAATGCCAAGCCGGAGGAGTTTTTCGTGAAGTTCCCTGGGTGACCTTTCGCTGGAATTGGTCAGGAAAAGGAATTTCTTATCCGAGGCCTCAAGCCATTTAAGGAATTCAGTAATCCCCGGAAGCAGTTTGTTACCATGGTAGATTACACCATCCATGTCGATGATAAAACCTGATTTGGCCTTTATCCTTTCGATGACATTTTCCATTATGCAATATATGAAGTGTGGTGCAAAGATATAAAAAGCTCTTACACACCCTCCCTGTTGAGCCTCAAAGTCTTTTGAGGAGAAAGGTCAGTTGTGCTTTTATGTCCCTGGAGGGGAATTATTTTCTCATGAATTGCATCCACTATCCACGAAGGCTGCGGAAAGAAATAATCCTCCATCTCGTGTGCAGGGATGATCCAGTTGCGGGAACCAACCACAACAGGGGGCGCATCGAGGTAGTCGAAGGCGAGTTCAGTAATTGTCTGGGCCATCTCCTTGAGGAACGAACCCCTTGAGGATGCATCGCTGGCAAGCACTATTTTACCTGTTTTCCTTACCGATTCAAGAACCGGTTCATAATTGAAGGGGACAAGAGTTCTGGCGTCGATAATTTCTGCGCTCATGCCGTAATTTTTTTCAAGTATTTCAGCGGCTTTCAGTGCCTGATAAAGAGTTGCGCCAATTGTAAGTATTGTGATATCGGCACCTGTTTTCTTTATGTCTGGTTCACCGAGCGGTATTTCGTAATATCCTTCCGGAACACCTCCGGTATGGAACATTTCCCCGATGTCGTAGATTCTCTGGCTTTCGAAGAATATCACCGGATCGGTTCCCTGCAGGGCGCTGTTCATAAGCCCCTTGGCATCATAGGGAGTTGCCGGGAAGATCACCTTCAGCCCTGGTATGTGGGCAACAAGTGAGGACCAGTCCTGCGAATGCTGAGCCCCGTATTTTGAACCAACAGAGACCCTTATAACCACGGGCATTTTTATAATATTTCCGCTCATTGCCTGCCATTTCGGAAGCTGGTTGAAGATTTCATCACCGGATCTTCCAAGAAAATCGCAGTACATTATTTCAGCTATCACCCTTCCGCCGCACATGCCGTATCCGATTGCAGTTCCGACAATTGCTCCTTCAGAGATAGGCGAATTGAAAAGCCGGTTATACGGGAGAGCTTCGGTAAGTCCGCGGTAGACGGCGAAAGCGCCTCCCCAGTCGCGGTTTTCCTCACCCCAGGCAGCGAGTGTTGGGTCTTTGTAGAAACGGTCGATTATTGCCTCGAATAATCCGTCACGAAGCTGGAATGTTTTTGCCTTTGAGACCGGTTTCCCTTCCTTGTCGAGGTAAAACCTTTCTTTTCCTTTCAGGGATTTAACCCTGGGATTTTCCTCCATCGGAATGAGTACTTCCGGCGTTCTGTCCTCCATTCTGTCGGCCGACTGGTTGGAAAACATCATCCTGCCAATTTCGTCGGGATTTGCATCGAGGTTGATCCGCGGAGATATATCGTCATTGATGGCAAGCCTGAGAATATGAGTCAGCAGTTCAGTTGCATCCTCCCTTATTTCCTCAAGCTGGAATGTAGTGGCAATCCCAGCATCAGTAAGTGTTTTCCCGAAGGCGATTATTGAGTCTTCTTTCTGCCAGGCCTCCACCTCCTCCTTTGATCTGTAGGATGATGCATCGGAAGGGGAGTGGCCGCTGATCCTGTATGTGAGTGTGTCGAGAAGCACAGGTCCCTTTTTCTGGCGCAGGATTTCCATTTTTCTTCTGAATGCATCTATGACGGCCAGCGGATTATAGCCGTCGACTCTTTCAGCATGCATCATTTCAGGATTCACCCCGGCTCCGATCCTGGCCAGTATTCCATATCCCATAGTCTCGCCCATGGTCTGGCCTCCCATGCCGTAGAGGTTGTTCATGAAGTTGAAGATCAGGGGCAGACCTCCGTTGTATTCACCTTCCCAGAGGGTTCTGTACTGGTCCATTGTTGCGAACGTGATTCCTTCCCATACCGGTCCGCATCCCATTGATGCATCCCCGATATTGCAGACCACTATACCGGATTTCCGGTTGATTTTCTTGTAAAGGGCCGCACCCACCGAGATATCTCCGGAGCCACCCACAATAGCATTATTCGGATATATTCCGAAAGGAGTGAAAAAAGCGTGCATGGAACCACCCAGTCCCTTATTGAAGCCATTCTCCCGGGCGAAAATTTCTGACAGGGCGCCGTAAAGCAGGAAATGCTTTGCCAGACCCTTAACCGGACCGGTAAAATCTTTTTCTACCACCTTGAGAGTCCTTCCTCCGAAGTAGTCTTTCATCACTGTATACAGATCATCTTCACTCAGCTTGTCGATCGCTGAAAGGCCTTTTGCCAGGATTTCTCCGTGGCTGCGATGGGAGCCGAAAATATAGTCGTCTATTCCAAGGTTGTAAGCCATTCCGACAGCCGATGCCTCCTGACCGATTGAAAGATGAGCGGGTCCGGGATGGTTATATGGAATTCCCCTGTATTCGTTAGTGGTCTTTATCAGGTTAAGCATCGTCTCAAATTCCCTGATTATAACCATGTCGTGGTAGATTCTGAGAAAATCCTCAGTACTGAAATTTGCCCTTTCCTCTTCAATGGATTTACCGTACTGGTTTACCGGGATCTTTCCGAATTCAATGAAACGGGGTCTGCGAACCTCTTCCGGACTGATATACTGACTTTTTGGCATGTTAGAAGGTTTTGTTGTATTTTGTTGTTAATCCGTTAATAGCTGAATTTTTCTATCTGTTCTTTTATTTCCCTGAGGAACAAAGTAGCAGGACCGCCATCGACAGCTCTGTGGTCGTAGGTAAGGGAAAGTCCCATGTAAGGAACAAATCCGAAAGTATTATTGCCCAGGTCAACCGGTCTGTTAATTATTGTACAAACTCCAAGAATTGCACATTGAGGGAGATTTATTACAGGAGTAAACATTTCAACCCCGTAATTTCCCAGGTTTGAAATGGTGAATGATGCTGAAGTGCTCTGGATCAGTTCGGGATTGATATTCCCCTTCCTGCATGCTTCTGCTGAGGCCTTCAATGCCTGCGACAGTTCGGGAAGATCCATCAGGTCAGCATTTTTGACAGCAGGAACCATCAGTCCGCGGGGAGTATCGACGGCAATGCCAAGGTGAACCCTGTTGAACAGTCTTATTGATTCACCAAGGAAGTGTGCGTTTACGGCAGGGTGTCTGGCAATAGCCTTTATCACGCAGTAAGATACAATGTCGTTGATCGTTATGTCGTGGTGTTCGGTTCCGTTTTTAAGACCTTCCTTGATTTTTCTTCTTGCCTCAAGGACATTGCGTACATCTGCGCTCATGTGATGGGTGAGCTGGGCGGAATCGCGAAGGGAGGAGTGCATTGCTTTCGCAATCAGCTTTCTTACATTCGAGAGAGGCTGTTCGGTGAATTCTTCTGCCGGAATGGTTGAAGCGGCAGCAGCACTTACAGGTGCTATGTCATTTACAGCTGCTACATCACTGATAGTGGTTTCAGCGATTGTAACCGGAGTCTGGCCGGAAAGAGCTTTTTGAATGTCGCTGCACACTATCCTGCCGTTTGGTCCGGATCCGCTTATAAGGCTGTAGTCGACGTTTTCCTTTTCTGCAAAGCGTTTTGCCCTTGGCGAGATTCTTATCCTCTGACTGTGAGTTGCATCCGGTTCAGCCTCTGACGATACCGGTACAGCAGCTGCGGCACTGGCAGGATGGATTTCCTCATCCGGGCCGGAGACGACCTTGTCTTTTTCCGGAGGGGCCTTTTCTCCTGATGGTTCAACTGACTCTCCGGCTTCGCCGATGAAAGCCACGTTGGCCAGTACCGGGACTTCCGCCCCGTCGTCGTAAAGTATTTCCAGGAGAGTGCCGTCGGCCGGGGCTTCAACATCGAATGCAGCCTTGTCGGTTTCGTAGGAAAACAGGATATCTCCTGTCTTCACCGTTTCGCCCTTTTTCCTGAACCATTTTGTTATTATGCAGGTCTCGACTGATTGACCCTGCCTGGGCATTAT
Source organism: Bacteroidales bacterium (assembly GCA_034004115.1). GTDB lineage: Bacteria > Bacteroidota > Bacteroidia > Bacteroidales > VadinHA17 > LD21. Next base: position 15,913 of record JAVEXG010000032.1, read on the forward strand.
TACTGCAATTGCCATTTATACTTGTTATAATAAGTTGAACAATCTCAAATAGAATAAATTTCGAAAACGTTTATTTTAACGTGGTTACAAAATTAGCAATAAAACTTGTATTTACAAGTAATTATTATTATATTTACAAAAATATTATGGGAATGAATTCAGGCGGATCCATACCGCAGCACAGAAAGCTTTACGAGATACTGCGCAAACACATCACTGACGGGGTTTACGCAGAGGGGGATCTTTTGCCGTCGGAGAATGAGTTGTGCAGGCTGTACGGGATGACGCGTCCGACAGTAAGGCAGTCCCTGGCCGGTCTTGCAAATGATGGTTACATCAGGAAGCGTCAGGGTAAGGGAAGCATAGTTCAGCTTCCTCCCAGGGCGATCGGGATATTGTCGGTATCGGGAACTACGTCTGCGGTGGGTAACCGGAATCTGAAGACAAGGATCATTGTCAGGCCAGTGCTGAAGCCATGGCCGAAGGATTTCATGTTTACTCTTACCGGGCTTGAGAGGGAGTCGGGTTGTATTTACATGGAGAGGCTGAGGCTTCTTGATGAGGCTCCCATATTTTATGACATCAGTTACATTGCAAATATAAATCTGCCCCGCATAACTTCGCGGCAGTTTGAGAACAAGTCGCTTTTTGCCATACTCAGGGAGCATTATCAGGTTGAGATAAAGGGGGGGGAGCAGAGGATACGGGCCATTTCGCCGTCCGCCAGAATCCGCAGGTTCCTAAAGCTTGAGCCCGGGCAGCCTGTGCTTCACCTCGAGAGGAAGATGGTGACCAATTCCGATGGTCTCTATGTCTATTCCTCGATATTTTGCAACACCGGAAAATATTCAGTTTTCGGAAGTTTCTGACAATTAACACTTCATTTGGATTTTAACCATAAAATAGATTAATTTTATGCCTCAAATCAATTAGCCATCGTGAATTCAATCATCAACCAGTTATAAACAAAAACAGAAATCAACTTATGGAAGATCAAAGAAAATCATGGTCCAGGCGTCGTTTCCTGGGTTCGACGGCTATCGGAATGGCCGGAATTGCAGTAATACCGGTATTGTCAACATCCTGCAAGGGCAAGACCAGGGCAGTAAAGCAGGAGATTGATGAAGATATTACACTCGGGTTTATAGGGCTCGGACAGCAGGCAATGTTCCTTCTTTCCGGCTTTTTACAGGTTCCGGGGGTGAAGGTGGTTGCCGGATGTGATGTTTACGGCATCAAACGCAAGCGTTTTGAGAAGAGGGTAACTGATTTTTACACAAAGGCCGGCAAGGAGTTCAAGCTTGACACCTATGAAAAGTATCAGGATGTTCTTTCGAGGGAAGACATAGACGCTGTTGTAATTGCAGTTCCTGACCATAGTCATGCGATGATTGCAATTGCAGCCTGCAAGGCCGGCAAGGATGTTTATCTTGAGAAGCCCATGACCCTTACAATCAAGGAAGGACAGGAGCTTAAGAAAGCCGTAAGGCAGTACAACAGGGTTCTTGCAGTAGGCAGCCAGCAGCGTTCTGATGAAGGCTTCCAGCATGCGGTGAACCTGGTTCAGACAGGGGCTCTCGGTAAGATAACCAAAATAAATTCGTATGTCGGGGCACCGCCCACGCCTTATGATCTGCCTGAGGAGCCTATACCTGCCGATCTAAACTGGGATCTGTGGCTCGGGCCGCTTCCTGAAACGATTCATTTCAACAACCAGCTGAATCCTCCCATCTCGCTCGATCCTGAAAAGAATGAGGAAATATGGGGTGCATGGCGCTGGTACAAGGAAATGGGCGGCGGATTTACGACCGACTGGGGAGCACACATGTTCGATATTGCCCAGTGGGGACTTGGAATGGATAAGAACGGTCCGGTTGAGATTTCCCCCATTGGCGACGGAACAGAATTCATTTCCTGGAAATATGCCAACGGTGTGGTTATGACATCAGAGCCTTTTGATGATAAACTCACCAAGGGGGTCAAATTCTGGGGTGAAAACGGATGGATTGAAGTGTCGAGGGGATATTTCAATGCTTCAGATCCGAAATTCAATCCGCCTGCTTCAGCAACGGCCGCCGACGACGGTCCTTATGAGACAAGGATTCCTCACCAGGTTAATTTCATAGAGTGTGTCAGGTCGCGTCAGGATCCGGTCGCTTCGGTTGACATCGGGCACAGCAGCTGTACTGTCTGCACACTGGGGAATATCGCATGTGATCTCAAGCGGACAATCAAGTGGGATCCGGCAACGGAAACCTTTATAGATGATACCGACGGTGAAGCAACTAAAAGACTGCATTATCAGTACAGGAGTCCATGGACGCTTGTATGATGTTGCACCAAAGGTGAATTCATTAAAGAAAAAAGAGGCTGTGCACTGCACAGCCTCTTTAAATATTAACCGAGTGAAATTATTCAACTCTTCTTACCTTGACAGCAACAGGACCTTTTTCTTTCATTTCTAATTCAAACTCAACTGCCTGTCCTGTTTCAAGTTCGGTATGCGGAGCTTCCAGACCTGACCTATGGATGAACACATCTTTCTGATCCTCAGTCTGTAAAAATCCGTAACCCTTTATCCTGTCATACCATTTAACAGTGCCTTTCATTGTTTTGAGTTTTTCTATCTGTAGTGGTCTCTTCTGTTATCACCGCCTCCTCTGCGGTCATTATCTCCGCCGCGGAAATCTCTTCTGCGTTCGGGTCTTTCAATAGATTCGTTAACAATAATCTTTCTGCCCTGTATTTCAAAGCCGTTAAGTTCTTCAATGGCTTTTTTCGCTTCGGCATCGTTCGGCATTTCAACGAAACCAAATCCTTTACTTTTCCCGGAGTACTTGTCGAAGATGATTTTAGCTGATCCGACTTCGCCATACCCTTCAAATAGTTCCTTAAGATCTGCCTCATTCATTTTGAAGTTGAGGCTTCCAACGTAAATGTTCATAGTTCAATAATTAAGTAAATAAAACAGTAGCAAAGTTCACATTAATTTTTGATTTCTAAAAATAAAAATTAATAATGTAGTTTTAACAATTAAACGGGAAGAATGTTCAGAGATTATTTTTTTATCCGGATATAAATATGTTTTATATGGTTTTGTCCGGATTCTCTCTCATCTATCTCAAAATCAAGTGATCTGATAAAAGGTGTCAGCTTGGTGAAGCCGTAGTTGCGCGGGTCGAAGTCAGGTTGTTTTTTAAGGATAAGGTTGCCAACATCTCCGAGATATGCCCATCCAGTTTCATCAGCGAGGTCGGTTATTGAGGAGGCAATAAGGCGTCGCGCCCCCTGAATCTGGCGTTGCAGATCGGGATCCTCCTTTTTTAACCTGGTTCCTGATGGCTTTTCCTTTTTCTTTCTGGGAGGTGCCGGTTCGGGCGCGGCAGCGGTGTTGATAATCTCGAGGTAGATGAATTTGTCGCAAGCCACAATGAATGGTTCGGGAGTTTTCCGTTCTCCGATACCGAACACTTTCATTCCGGCTTCCCTCAGGCGTGTTGCCAGTCTGGTGAAATCGCTGTCGCTCGAAACGATGCAGAATCCGTCAACCTTTCCTGAATAGAGGATATCCATGGCATCGATAATCATTGCCGAGTCGGTTGCATTTTTGCCCTGAGTATAACTGTATTGCTGAACGGGAGTGATGGCGTTAACAAGAAGCACAGATTTCCATCCCGAAACGGTTGGTTTTGTCCAGTCACCATAGATCCTTTTGAAGGTAGGCGTACCGTATTTTGCAAGCTCTTCCAGCATTCCCTTTACATTGCTGTAAGGAATATTGTCTGCATCAATCAGCACTGCCAGCCTGAGGTCGTTTAAATGTTCCATGGTCATAGTCATTAAGACTTGCAAGTTATCCTTTTTTGGGCTTGCCTTTTGTAAATAGTGCGGTTTTTTATATTTTGTGCCGAATTTTCAGGGCTTTTAACGCGGAATTATTTATACAGGAAATGTTTTTATCAATAGATTCACTTGCTGTTACAGCAATTGTGTCGGTCATTCTGCTCTTCTTCCTTTATTATTATTCTGCAAACAGGAGAATTGCAGGAACCTGGCTGATAAGACCGCTTTTCCCGTCGATCCGGAATGAAACCTCTGATTTTATATCATTTAAATTATCGGGTATCATATTTACGGGAGTAATTCCTTTCGTCCTTTTTCTATGGTTCCTGGAACTTTCACCTTCAAGAGTTGGTTTCGTTTCAGGACGAACTTCAGGTTACTGGTATATTCTGCTTATTTTGATTCTTATTACCCTGACGGTTTCATTTTATTCCTCAAAAAGCCCGCTTATCAGGGCCCGATCTCCCGAACTCAGGCTTAAGGACTGGTATCCGGGGCATGTTTTTCTTTCAACGGGGGCATGGGTTCTTTACCTGCTTGGATATGAATTTCTTTTCAGGGGAGTACTCTGGTTTCTGTGCTTCGAGGCATTCGGCTTCTGGCCGGCGCTTGCGGTCAACCTTATTCTCTATTCGCTCGTGCATCTTCCCCAGGGTGTGCAGATGGCTGCCGGTACAATCCCGGTCGGTATAGTTTTCTGTCTTCTCAGTCATCTGACAGGCTCTTTTCTGCCTGCATTCATCATCCATAGCTTTATAGCCGTGTCGACGGAATTGTTCTCCCTTTACCATGAACCTGATGTGAGGCTTCACTAATTACTGTCTTCCCATGAAAGTGTTTGTTACCGGTTGCACCGGATTTATAGGTGCAAGACTTACCGAAAAACTGATAGGAGAAAATCACGAGGTTACTCTTCTGGCAAGGAATCCATCCATGGTCCAATGTGCCGGGAACGAAAGGGTTAAAATCATTAAGGGCGACCTGTCGAACAAGGAGCTATTAAAAAAGGGTATGAAATCGTGTGACTGGGTTTTTCATATGGCTGCCTATGCCAAACCCTCATACAAGGATCCTTCGGTTGTAACAGGGATAAATATTGACGGGACTGTGAATGTCTTTGAAGCAGCGCTTGAATCGGGTGTCAGGAAGGTTGTCTACACCTCCACGGGAGGCACCATGAGTTATTCACACGACGGCAACCCCGTTAATGAAGAAACCAACAAGAACCCTGAGCTTCATACACTTTATGAGAGGACAAAGGCTGAAACCGAGAAAATTGCGGTTGATTATACGGCGAAAGGACTTGATGTTGTTATTGTCAATCCCACGCGCGTTTATGGTCCGGGCAGACTATCTGAAAGCAACTCAGTTACCAGGATAATAAAACTGTACATGTCGGGATTGTGGAGAATTAATCCGGGTGACGGTAATTCAATAGGTAATTATGTTTATGTTGATGATGTTGCCGAAGGGCACATCCTTGCAGCCAGGCATGGAAGGGGAGGAGAGCGTTATATACTCGGAGGGGAGAATCATTCATTCAACCGGCTGTTTGACACAATAGGGTCCGCGGCAGGGAAAAAAAGAATCCTTATACGACTCCCTGCAGGCCTGATGAAAGCGATTGTGAAGATTATCACCTTTTTTTCAGGGTTATTCAGGGTATCTCCGCCGATAACCAGGGACTTTCTTGACAAGTACCTGACGGATTGGATCATGTCGAGTGATAAAGCCATGAGAGAACTGGGCTATAGAATCACGCCCCTTTCCGAGGGTGTAAGAAAAACCATTGAATGGATAAAGACTATTGATGATGGAAAAGGCAAATGACAGCTTTGCTGTTGTTACAGGAGCAAGCACAGGCATAGGCAGGGCTATAGCAGGGGAGCTTGCATCAAGGCGGCACAACCTGGTTCTGAACTCCCTTCCGGGACAGGGTCTTGAAGATCTTTGCCGGAAGCTGGAATCGGACTTTGGAGTAGTTGCGTATTGTGCGGAGGGTGACCTGACTGCAGAGGAGGGCCCTGAAACGCTGTATGATTTTGTACGGCAGAAAAAGCTGAATGTCGACATTCTTGTTAACAATGCCGGAATAGGCTATGAGGGACCGGTTGAAGGATATTCAAGAAAGCAGATTGACAATATGCTGATGCTTAATGTGAGGGCAGTTACGATGCTCACCATGCTGTTCACCCCCGGGCTTAAAACAAATGGCAGATCTTATATCCTCAATCTTAGCAGTTTTGGATGCTACCTTCCCACTGCTTACAAGAGCATTTACCTTGCAACAAAGTCATACATATTTTATTTCACCAGAGCCATTGAATCAGAATTGAAGGGATCGACTGTAAGAACCTGTGTGGCTGTTCCTTCGGCTGTAATGACAAATGTAAATACACGTGACAGAATTGAGAGAAACGGTTGGATTTCAAAGAAATCTGCACTTGAACCGGAGGAGGTGGCTTCAGTGGTGATAAGGGGGATGTTCAAAGGAAAGAAGGTTATTCTGCCGGGAAAGCTATCAGGTCTGTTCTTTGGTCTGGGCTTGATAATTCCCGAGGGTATCATGATGTGGATGACGAGAAGGCTATTCAGAAATTACAGGCAGGGATGGGTTGAAGCATGAATTCTGAAGCTTTAATTGGTTAGGTCGGCAGGATTATCCGACCGAAACTAACTGAGGAAAGAAAAAAATATGTCTAAACAAATAAGAATATTGTTAAATTTGTGCGAATCTCGAAAACTTCAGAAAAATATATAATTATGGGAAAAGGTGACAAAAAATCAAGGAGAGGCAAGATCATACTTGGAACCTTTGGTGTAAGACGCCCCAGGAAAAAGGCGGATAAGGGCAGTAAGGCGGGTCTGCCGGCAGAAAAGGAAATAAAAGACAGGAAAAAGAAGGAAGCCCCTGTTGCAAAGGAAACAAAGCCGGTCAAGCCAGTGAAGGAGGAAACTGAACCCGTAGTCAAGGAAGTAAAGGCTGAAAAGGAGAAAAAGCAAGCCGCGCCCGCAAAGCAGCCCAAGGAAAAAAAGGAAGCAAAACCCAAAAAGTAGACGAAGGGCGAGTCATTTTCTGACTACCAGCCATTTGTAATCATCAGGGTCAATCCTGGCATTGATAATAACAGGCTTTTTCATTGAAAGTGCCATATTTATGGCACTTTTCATGCTTTCTTCCGAATCGGCATATAAAATTCTGATTCCAAAAAACATTTCCGCGCTGAAGAGATCATCTGCGTAGAGTTTTGTGGCATATTGAGGAAGATCCTGCCACGACTGTTTAATTTTTATCAGATTCAGTTCACCGTCAGATAACACCACTGTTATTACAGGCAGGTTATATCTTCTCGCTGTAATTATCTCACCTGCGTTCATCAGGAATCCTCCGTCTCCTGTAACACAGACGATGACTGATCCAGGCGATGAAATACCGGCAGCAAGAGCTGCGGGAAGGCCGAATCCCATTCCCGACCATCCGTTTGTCATTATCATATTCTGTCGTCCGAAGGTATTCCAGTACTGTCCGGCAAGATGCAGATGGGAACCAACATCGAAGGTCACAATTGAATCGGCAGGGATTTCTTCCCTGAGAACCCTGAGAGCTGTTACAGGTCCGAAATGGTCTGTTAATCCGTTAAAAACAGATATGGTTTCATTCCTTACCGAGTCGATTTTCATCTGATTGAAAATCAACTGTCCCGACTGCAATTGTTCAAGAATTGCGAACCATTCACCGGGGGTTCCGGTGAATCTTGTCAAACGTTTCACCGCCGGCAGATCAGTATCTGTTGCTGTAAAATCGATAAGCGGGACATCGGGCATCCATGATTCGTAATTGTATTCCACAGGATCATAACCCAGACCGATTACCAGATCAATATCATCCAGGATGTCCCCGATATAATTGCTTAAGGCATGAAAAAGAACTCCGGCATAACAGGGATGATCTTCAGGAAGCAGGCCTTTAGCCATAGGAGTCAGTACAACCGGTATCTTCGTATGCCGGAGAAATTCCGAAAGTCTTTCTCCCAGGGCGAATCTGGCAGATGTGAGACCAGCAGCGATAAGAGGCTTTCTGCAGTTCTCAAGCAGAGCGTTGATCTTGCCTGTATCATTGAGGTGATCCTTTTTTTCTGATTCATCAGTATAACTGCCTGGTTCAGCTGCCTCGAGGCATGCAATATCCGAAGGCAGACCGATATGTACCGGTCCGGGATATTCTTCCCTGCAGATATCAAGGGCTTTCAGAAGGATACCGGCTGCATTTCCGGGGTTTACCCTGAATGTTGCCTTGGTCAGGGGCTGAAACAGTTTCTGGTGGTCAATATTCATCTGGGCAGTCCTGCCAATCATGTTGTCATCCATTTCGCTTGTCAGGATTATCACCGGCGACCTGTCGAGCAGGGCTCCACCTGCACCCGATGCAAGATTTACAGCGCCGGGGCCGAAGGTGCTGTGACAGACACCCGGGATTCCGGTCAATCTTCCTGTAACACTTGCCATAGTACCGGCTGCGGATTCATGTGAGGTAAGAATGAATTCCATCCCCGCCTTTCTGAAAGCTTCCATGTATGGAATCGAAGGACCGCCGGGCACACCGAAAACAAACCTGACTCCGGCACCCGCCAAAATACCCGCAATTTGTTCAGCAACAGTCATATCAATGAGGATTGTCCATTACAAAGCTATCAAATTTCCAACACTGAATTGCGGATGGTAGTCAAATTCAGTTAAATTTATGGCATTCAAGTGAAACATAAAACCGGATTTATGGAAACGATCAGCAGATTAATTCTGGCAGCCATTCTCTTTTTCTTTTCTGTAACTGACTCTTTATCACAGATGTCCGCTGATATTTATAAAAAGGCAGACGACCTGGCAAAAGTGACGGCAGATAAGGTTTATTACGGGAATGTCAGGCCGGTATGGATTGGAAAGACGAACAGCTTTCTTTATGAGAACCTGACACCTTCAGGAACTGAATTCATGATTGTTGATGCAGAAAAACTTACGAAGAAGAAAGCATTCAACCAGGAAAGATTTGCGGAATCGCTCGGTAGGGAAACCGGAAAGAAATTTGAACAGGGCAAGCTTCCAATAAGGAATCTGGTTTTTTCCGACAGGCTTTCGAGTTTCGCGTTTACTTACGATGGGTACAACTGGATCTGCAACCTGAGGGATTACAAAATCTCCAAACGGGAAAAGGTCCCCGGGCGCCCCGTGAGAAGCGGCTGGGACTGGGGATTCAGGGATGAACTGACGACTGATTCTGTTAAATCGCCCGATCTGAAATGGATAGCGTTCATAAGGAATTATAACGTATTTGTCAGGGCAGCTGATGATAAAGAAAAGAAAGACTATCAGCTAAGTTACGACGGTGCTCTTGGGGAGTACTATTCTTCATATATCAGATGGTCGCCGGATTCAAAAAAACTTGTTGCCTACAGGGTAAAACCGGCGGAGAAGCACATGATACATTACGTTCAGTCCTCACCATTGGATCAGCTCCAGCCGATGCACTATTCGTATGAATATCAGAAACCCGGTGATGCAGTGCCCCAGAAATATCCGCAGTTGTTTGATATTGAATCAAAAAAGCATTTAAAAGTGGACGACACCCTTATCCCGAATCAGTATTCGATAAACAACATCAAATGGAACAGGAACAGCGGTTTCTTTACTTTTGAGTACAACAGGCGCGGCCATCAGCAGTATGATATTATCAAGGTCGATGCTGCATCGGGAGTCGCAAAGGTTATCATAGGCGAGCTTTCGCCCACCTTTATCGATTACAGCGGGAAAAGATACAGGTACGACGCTGAAGAGTCGGGGGAGATAATATGGGCTTCGGAACGCGACGGCTGGAATCATCTGTATCTCTATGATTCGGGGACCGGTGAAGTGAAAAACCAGATTACCTCCGGATCGTGGATGGTCAGGGATGTGACCCGGGTTGACGAAAAGAACCGGCAGATCATTTTCCAGGCAAGCGGAAGGGAAGCCGGCGATCCATATTTCACATACTATTACCGCGTCAACTTTGACGGAACCGGACTGAAACTGCTTTCTGAAGGGGAAGGAACTCATGATGCAAGTTTTTCACCTGATCATAAGTACTTCGTTGACACCTGGTCGACTGTCAGCACTCCTCCTGTTTCGGTTCTGAGAAAGACTGATGACGGGACTCAGCTGATGCTTGTTGAGAAGGCTGATATAAATAGACTGCTTGAAACCGGAATAAGACTGCCCGAGGTTTTTAATGCCAAAGGGAGGGACGGAGTGACTGATATCTGGGGTATCATCATCAGACCGACTGATTTTGATCCGTCGAAGAAGTACCCGGTTGTCGAAGATATTTATGCAGGACCCCACAGCAGTTTTGTCCCGAAGAGTTTCAGGGGACCGGCCACTT
>JAVEXG010000185.1:0-5386 GCA_034004115.1 Bacteroidales bacterium
AATGGTACCGCATCACCATATCACGATTTCGGGCAGTACGAATTTATGATCACGGCAGGCGGGCTGATAGAAATAGCTCCCGTTCTGAAATTCAAGCCATCGGTTCTTATCGACTATTCGCTGGGAGATGCCGACAAGCTGAGGCAGTTTGACATAAACGGCAACTTCATAATCGCTGACCTTATCTGGACAGGAGGATCGTGGAGGGTTTCGGAACAGGTGGCGGTGGCAATCCTGCAGGTTCAGCTTAATCATCAGCTGATGTTTGGATTTTCTTATGATTATCCCTTCGGAAGGATGAATTCTTTTTCAAAAGGTTCAACGGAGTTTGTTCTGAGATATGAATTCAGGTACAAGGTAAGTGCCGCCAATCCAAGGTATTTCTGATAGTAATGAATAAGGTTCGCTACATATTATTGTTTTTGACAGCTGTTCTGACAGTTGACAACGCTGTGGCTCAGGAGGAATCTCCTTTCGAGATCAGGCGTCTCTCATTCAACATGCCGGGTTACAGCGAAATCTCGCCCGTGATAACTGACGACGCGATCCTTTTCTGTTCCGACAGGCGCCTCAGCGGAGTCACCGACAGAACTTCATTTGACAACAGGAGGCTCTACAGCATCTATGTTGCAGAAAAAAAAGACACTTCCGACTGGAGAAAACCGGTTCCTGTTGAAAGCGACAGGACTGCCCAGTTCAACACCGGGCCCCTGTGCATTGCTCCTGACGGGCAGACAGTGTATTTCACAAGCGAAATTGAAACCGGGGTGCAGTCAAGAAACAGGAAGTTCCGGAATCACAGCGGGATATTCGAGGCACAGCTATCAGGCACCCGGCTTAATTCGATAGAGCCCTTCAAGTATAACGGAACCGACTACGACATGGGTCAGCCTTCCATAAGCGATGACGGAAGATTCCTTTATTTTGCATCCGACATGCCGGGCGGACTGGGTGGTTCGGATATATGGTTTTGCGAATGGGTCAACGGCGACTGGACCCCTCCGGTCAACGCCGGGCCGGGAATTAACTCGACGGCTACCGACAATTTTCCCTGTATTCTCGCATCCGGCAGGCTTTATTTCTCATCCAGCCGTCAGGGAGGCATGGGCGGCCTCGATGTTTACTACTCCGACCGGATTGAAGGTGAATGGGGAGCCCCTCTTCAGCTTCAGGCGCCTGTCAACTCTTCTTCGGATGATTTTGCCTTTGTCACAATGCCTGACCTGAGGAAAGGCTATTTCGCATCGAACAGGAGAAGGAATGATGATATTTATGAATTCACATCGGCAATTATAAGGAAGGCAGATTGCGACACACTGGAGATCAATAACTACTGTTATGAGTTCATTGAGGAGAATGCAGTCAGGTACGATACAATGCCATTCAGGTATGAATGGAAATTCGGCGACGGCCAGAAGGCTGTCGGACGGGTAGTGGAACATTGCTATGAAGGTCCCGGCCGCTATCTTGTTCAGCTCGACGTTACCAACCTGGTGACGAAAGAGGTCAAGCTGAACCAGAAATCAGAAATGCTGGTGGTCGAAGCGGTGGAACAGCCTTATATTTCGAGCCCTGAATTTGCAGATGCCGGAGCTGTTGTACAATTCAGCGCCGACAGCACCAATCTGCCGGGATGGGATATCGCACAATATTACTGGAGCTTTGGGGATGAGACAATCGGGATCGGGAAGAATGTTGAGAAGACATTCACCCGGACGGGAACATTCAACGTTCAGCTGATCGTATCTTCAAAGCCGGGAGAGGGGGGAATTGCCCGGGAAGCATGCGTCACAAAGAGTATCACAATAGGGAGGAAACCTTGAAAATTTTCACAAACGATATATATAATTCATGAAATCAGGGAGTGTTGTTACCAAGTTATTTATTTTATTGATGCTTGCTGCGTCACTGCCGCATGAGACGGCCATCGGGCAGGCAGTACCGGGAAAGGATGAAAACATTCCTTTTCTCGTCACCTTCGGTAAGTTTGGGGAAACTTCGTGGGGAGATGACGACTTCAATTCATTGTTCTTTTTTACAATCCCAAAGGACTTCAACCGGCAGTTCTATATAAAGGTATTTGATCCGGACTGCGGCGGGCAGAATGATGAGATTCAGGGAATATTTGATTCAAAGACAATGTTTTCGGTTTATGGAGGCAAGGGTGTCGATCCCGATAAAAACATTGAATCGAGAGGGCTTAAGAATTCGGACAACTACAAGCAGGGAAACCTGCTGGCTTCGAGGGTTTTCGGGAGCGAACCCACTTATGACAACCGCTATTATGAATTCGGCCCCTTTAATCCTACTGAAGGAGATTACAATGAAAAATGGAAAAGCTATATTTTCAAGATAGTATGCGAGGGGATAACAGGTGATGACGGTAATCTTTACAGGTACTTCCTGAGCAGTGACAAAGACAGCGAGATACCCATTGAAGGCGCCAATGCCTTCACCTACGAGTACACCTTCAGGATGTGGAACGATAACAAGAGCGTCTCCCATATCTATCCCTATGTCGATACGGGGATAGTTTCAATAAAGCAAAGAAACTTTGACTGGGACGATGATGGTGTTATTCTTGTGGTTTCGACTTACAAGCAGGGACTGCCTGTGCCCATATCCGGAGAGGATGAAGAGAAGGTGTCGGTGATCCCCGTTGAAACTGCTGAGATTGGCAAATCGCTTGATTTTCAGTTTCACAAGAAACAGGACTTTGTTGTAAAGAACAACAATGTGGTGATGTCGCTTGAGAACCAGAGGGGTGATGCCCTTCAGTTCTTCAGCTCGCCTATTGGTGGAGTACCGGTTTACCAGCCGACAATTTCGGTCAGGAAAAAAACAAAATAGCTAAGTCTCAGATGATGTTTGTTCAGAGGATCAGGTTTGGCATCCTGGTATGCCTTCTCATGCTTACGGAAATAACATCCGGGCAGGCGTACAGGTTCAGGAATTACGGGACAGAGAATGATTTGCCCAGCGAGGTGATTTACACTCTTGTCCAGGATAACAATGGTTATCTGTGGGTGGGGACCACCGAAGGCCTGGCCCGTTTTGACGGATTCAGCTTTTTCAGGGTGAATTTTCAGGATTCCGCATCAGGCCGTTATCCTACGGTTTCGATCAGGGACACCAGGGGAACACTCTGGTTCGGATGCAACGACGGGACTCTTTTTTACTCATCAGGAAGCGAGCTTCATCAGACAATTCTTCCTAACTCTTCCGGAGCTGGCGTCAGTTCTGTTTTTGAAGGCATTGACGGCAAAATATATGTTATTTCTCAAAGGATGCCGGTTTTTGTTGTCGATCCCGACAATCCCCGTGAAGGAAAAGGTCTGGAATCGGAAGTCGATCCGACTATGTTTTCTGCTGCCCCGGGACCTGAGGGTGAGATACTGATCGGAACCCAGGAGAACATCCTTATATGCAGGATTGAAGGTAATTCACTTGCTGTCAGGGGTTCTGTGGAAGGATTCGACTATTCGAGAGTAATGTCAATAACTCCGGTGAAGGGCGAAAGAAGCTTCATTGCGGGTACCGACGGTAACGGGATATTCCGTCTTGAGCTTTCGGGTAACAAGGGGTCCATTTCAAGGTTCAGGGGTTCAGAGTCGCTCATTTCCCTGCCAGTAAAATCGGTAATGCAGGATTCGCGAAACAATGTGTGGGTCTCAACCGCCGGGTTTGGAGCAGTCAGGGTGCAGTTTTCAGGAGATACCGATTCAATTGCCTCCATCCGTTTCCTGGATAAATCATCAGGTCTTGAAGGCGATTACGTGATGACTGCGTTTGAAGATTCGGAAGAGAATATCTGGCTGGGTTTCAATGGTAACGGCCTTTCGATAATGAATTCCGATTCATTCGAGTTTCATGTTCCCGGAGGTAACAATATGCCGCGGAGCATTATCTTTTCCGGCAGGATGGGAGAGGATTATATACTGGGCACTCCTTCAGGCTTCTATACCTACAGCCTTACCGACCGCAAAGCGGTTTCATTCACACCTCTGCCCTTACAGGGCGGACGGATTGAAGCCAGGTCATATTACATCGACAACGAAGGAAATATATGGATAGGTACAAAAGGTTCGGGTCTTTTCTTTCTTAGTCCCAAGGGTGAAATCAGGCAATTCTACAGATCTGGCGATACCGGTGCCGACAATATCACAAGCATAAGCATTTTCGGAGATAACATTTGGCTTTCGACTATCAACGGAGTGCATATAATCTCGCGTCACACAGCAGCTTTGAAGCATAGTTATATAATGAACACCGGTCTGGCTCACAACTATATAAATAAGATCCTGTTGCTGGACGACGGGAGTGGTTACGTCGCAACCAACAGCGAACGGCTCGACCGTATCGATCCTGATTCAGGGATTATAAAATCGGATCATGTGATGTCCGGCACCCTTCTGAATAAGGCTGTATCGCTCGATATTGACAGCCGGGGAGCCGTCTGGGTGGCCACAGAAGGCAACGGGGTGTTTCAATTCCACGGCGATTCAGTCAAATCGCTTACAACTGCAAACGGGCTTATGACAAATTATGCCTATGCGATTCTTGCCGACAGCAACGACGATATCTGGATAAGCCATCAGCAGGGTATATCGAGGTATAACCCCGGAACTGACAGGACAAAAGTGTTCAGCACCAGCTTTGCAAACGGAGGTACATGCAACGGCGGAGCAATCTACGAATCGCCCGATGGCAGGATTTTTATAGGCACTACTCAGGGGGTTATAATTTACGACAGGGAAAAGGACCGCAAGTCAGGTTCAGCCCCTCTCAACAACATAAACTCGGTTACAATAAATGATGTGGTTTATCCTTACCGGGAGTCATATTCACTGCCCTACAAAAAGCGTTACACAGTCAGAGTCAGTTTCACCGGTATAGATTTCAGCGAACCTGAGAAAGTCTATTACAGCACATATCTCGAGAATTTTGATGATGACTGGACGGCTCCTTCACCGGACCGCGAAGCGGTTTACAGCCTCAGCGACGGAAAGTACAGGTTCAACCTGGTTTCAGTCAATGAGGACGGCATCACGCAGGAAAATCCTCTTGCCTTTGAGATCAACATCAAAAAGCCCGTATGGCGGACATGGTGGTTTATTTTATCTCTTTTCGGACTGTCGGCAGGCGTGGTGGCCCTTATAATCAGGGAACGGGAAAAGGCTCACCTGAAACTCCAGGAATATCTTGAATCTGAACTGGCTGCAAGGACTCAGGTTGTAATGAAGCAAAAGACTGAACTGGAGGCACAGAACCTCGAGATTACAGACAGTATAAACTATGCCAGAAGGATGCAGGCGAGCATACTTCCCGACCTGAAACGCCTGAAGGAACATTTCACCGATGCCTTCGTGCTTTTCTATCCCCGCGA
>JAVEXG010000033.1:0-26074 GCA_034004115.1 Bacteroidales bacterium
AATGCTCGTCATAAATGCTGTGCGTAACAAAATCATTCACAGGTTATGTGCTGTTATTAAAAGAGGGTATGCATACCAGTCAGAAAATATTTTCAAAGAACGTTTGGTTTTGTCATAGAAATCTTAAAGCCTTAAAGCCTTGACTACCTGCTGCATTCTGCCAACTGCCAATTTAATGCCCTCACGCCTCACACCTCACTCCTTCTACACCACCTTCATATTCACCGCATCCCATTTTATAATCTTCTTCTGGAAATAGCTGTCGTTGCATGCGAGTGTCGGAGCTGCAGCGCGGAAGCCGAACTCTGGTCCTTCGACAAGGGTTGCATTTCCCCGGACTCCCCCGAAGAAGTTTTTGAAGTGTTCCAGATGCTCGTCGAATCCTTCAGGAGCTGTGTATTTAACTCCGGGTTTCACAGGCCGTTTCCGTTCCCCGGCAGTGTATTTCTTCTCATACTGACTCATCAGCTCCTTCTGCATTGCCTCGGGGTAGGTGTGGAATGAATCCCAGCCTCCTATGCCGGGCGCTTTTGTCATAATGCTGTTGGAAAGAGCAAATCCGTTGTCGAGCATTTCCATCACCCCTTCGCTGCCGACAAACCTTGTGATACCCTTTTCTCCCTGGCCGCTTACGAAATTCACTCTCAGCATTACCTGGAACTCCGGATGCTCCTTCGTTTCGGGATAATGCATAATACCGACCATCACATCGGGCACATCGCGGCCATCCTTCCAGTAGCAGAGCTGGCCTGATGCAAATATTGTATCCGGGCCAAGTGAATCGGTAAGAAGATGAATCCCAGACAGCAGATGAACAAACAGGTCGCCGGCAACACCGGTTCCGAAATCGCGGTAATTTCTCCACCGGAAGAATTTCATGGGATCCCATGCCAATTTATTCATCCCCTCGACATAACGGTCCCAGTCCACAGTTTGCGGCGAACCGTCTGTGGGCAATGTATACTGCCATGCTCCGAGTGCATCCTGCCTGTCGAACGAGGCCTCGATGCAGTTAAGCTGTCCGATTGCCCCCGACTTGTAGAGCTCCTTAGCCTTGGCATAAACAATGCTGCTTACACGCTGACTCCCGACCTGCATTGGCCGGCCGGTTTTCTTACAGGTTTCAATTACCTGGAGTCCTTCGCTGATCTTATGAACCATCGGCTTTTCACAATAAACTGCCTTTCCGCTGTTCATGGCGTCGATGGATATCCTCGAATGCCACTGGTCGCTGGTCGCAATAATCACTGCATCAATATCCTTCCTGACAAGCAGTTCTCGGTAATCGCGGGTCGTGTAAACCTGCTTTCCGTACTTTTCCTTCGCCCTGACCAGCCTGCCATCGTACAGGTCGCATGCTGCAACCAGCTCCACACCCGGGACCTTAAGGGCAGTGTCGGTGTCGGAATGGCCCATGATGCCCATCCCTATGGTTGCTATCCTTATCTTGTCATTCTGACTTATTGAAGGTGACCACGGAATGACGACTTTTCTCGTGTCATCGATTGCCAGAGTCTGAAGTGTTCCGGCTGCCAGAAGAAGTGATGAACTGCCAACCTGTCTGATGAATTTCCTGCGGGATGATTTTTCTTTCATGGGATTACGATTTTAGTGTAATATTTTATGCGTATAGGTTCTGATTAACAGGTATTATCTATTAAATTATTCCGTTACAATTGCATAATTGTTTGCTTCTATCCCAAATGAGCAAATTCATTTCCTGCACGTTTCACCCCCAAACCCCCTAAAGGGGGCCTTGAAATCAGCAAACAAAGTTTGTTTTCATCTGTAAAGATACAACTCATCCAGGAATTCGACCCTTTTAAGATATTTAAAAATGATATTGTTTTAGGTAAAAAATTTGTCGAATAACAATAACCCCGTTATCGTTTTACGATAAAAATTCGTGAGTTTTTTTATTCAACCCGCTCCGGGGTTGACAACGTGATAACTGCACTTTACCACGGGTGTAACCGTGGCTATTGGACGTCAAGGCTTCCAGCCTTGTTTGGGGTTGGAATATAGAAATGACTTCATCCAAGGAACTGACTTGCACGACCTGCACGACCTGCACGACGTGCAAGTACTCCCGCCGTCATGCCCTAATGCCTTAACGCCTTCACGCCTTCTCCCCATCGCCTATAATACATAAATCGTAATCCCCGCGGAGCCTGTCGTCCTTTCGCCTATCTTTGCACAGAAATCCCTGACTGACAGATGAGGACAAACCTTAAATACAGTTACATTCTCCTCCCTGCCATGCTGGCACTGCTGATTGCCGGATGCGAAAGGTACGAAGAGGTCATTCCGGATCCGGAGAGGGAGGCTTTCAACTTCATAGTAACGGAATCACAGCGTGAGTACATAAATGCCAGCCGGGGAGAACAGTACGAAGTGACTGACCCGATTCCGGTTCTTGAGTATGCGGGTGAGGAATATGCTATCGACCGGTTCGAGATCAGGGGCGACAACACCCTCAACTTCGAAAGGAAAGGATTTGGCCTTAACATGGACCGTAAGCTGACCCTTCCCCTCCCCGATGGCTCAGGCACCCGGAAATACGAGGAATTCAAGCTGCTGGCGATGGTTTACGATTACACCTACATTGAGAACAGCGTCGCCAACGGACTTTTCAGGGAAGCAGGACTCTGGCCGGTGCTCAGTTTTTTCACCGAGGTGAGGCTGAACGGCCACACCCAGGGCCTGTATCATTTCATAGAGGATCCGTTTGAATACTTCATTGAACGTGCTAATTCATCTTTTGTAATCAGAAGGGGATATGACCATGTTATCAAGGCAAGCTCGGCAAATCCTGCGAAGGAAGCGGAGACTGATTCCTACAAATCCCGTTTCAGAAATATTTATACCACCCTTCCTCTCTGGTCAGGGAAGCAGCTGTACGACACCCTTTCGGATTATCTCGATCTTGATCAGTACTTTTCAAAGATCGCCGTCGATCTGCTTATCCGTAACGGCGATTATACCGATGAGGTGATTTTCTATACAAAGCTTACCGAAGACAGGGAGGTGTTCGGCGTTTTTCCGTGGGACCTTGACGACATATTTGCCCTTCAGCCACATGAAATTGACAATCCCTGGGGGACAGGCACCGTTTTCGGAACCAGGGAGTATTACAGTATGGAAGATGTGTATGCCGATGTCGGGGTAAAGCTTATCTTTTCAATAGAAGATGACCTTGACTATAAGATTGCCTCAGATGATTTTCTGTACGGGAAATACCTTGAAACTCTCGCTTACGTTATTGAAAAGATCGATGCTTCAGTCATTGACCGTGTCTTCGATTATACACGCGATCACATCGGACCATTTTACGGGGTGGATTCAATAATCGGGCAATCGGTTCATGATGAGGCGGAGACCAGTTACGCTCTCTTTAATGCCAATCTTGAGGAGAAAAGGCAGATGATAAAGGAACGACGGGATTGGATTGCGGGAGAGCTCAGAAAACAGAAAGGCATAGATAAATGAGACCGGGATACCTGATAATATTGTTTCTGCCGCTATTCCTGCTTGCCGGATGTTCCGAAAAGGACGATCCTCCCGGGGAGGAACTGCCTGAGGGATGCATTAGCCTTAAGGATCTTGAGACAAAACACGATTACTACCTGCCGTTCGCCATCGTGAATGACAGCAATTTAGTCTCGAGGGTTTTCCTTAACGGCAAGGAAATAAATCTTGCCACCGGCCGCTTTACAGAGTTCACCGAAACAGGATTTTATGAGATTGTCCTGATTTACACTGATCCTCAGAAACCTGCAGGCACCTTTCTTTTCACCACAAAGACCCCTGAGCGGGAAAATTCCGAATGGGGTATCAGGGAATGGATACCTGAGCCATTTGAACCGGTTCTGATGGGCATGGAAGACATTGAGATATTCTATCCCAGACGCTTTTCCGGCGATATTGGCCTTCCCTTTATCTTTTTCATCAGGGAATCGGGCGTTCTCAGTGAGATCTGGTGCGAAGGTAAATGCCTCGACACAGGCGATGATTTCAACATAAAGATGGGTTCCGGCTCTGTTTTTCTGGCTTCATCCTCAATCGACGGAAATGTTGATTTCAGGATCGGGGGCAGGACATTGAGAGCGACCCTGTCAGAAGCTGCCGGAGCTTCCGTCGAACTGACAGGGATAATTGACTCACCTGTGGAGATTCCGGCCAACAGCGTGGTAAGGGTTACCGGGAATCTTGAAATAGCAGTAGGAGGTTCGCTGGTCGTTCATGAAGGCGTTCTGATGGTTATCGGCGAAGGCATTGATATCAATGCGGGCGGGCCTGTTATATTTGCCGGAACTCCGGAGAATCCGGTTTACCTTACATCGGACGGAAAGGAAAGTTACTGGGGAGGTTTTATATCACGGACTGCTGAAGGAACGATCAGGGCCGAATATACTATTTTTTCAAGAAGCGGATTCCACAATTCCGAGGGATATAACTGGGGCCATTCGGGCCGTCAGGCGTTGTTTTACACCGAAAACAGCACCCTCGATCTGTACAAGTGCTTCATAACCGATCATGTGGGACAGGTCTTCTATCCTCAGAATTCAACATTGCTGCTTGATAACATCCTTGTGCAACGAGTCCAGACAGGAGGCCAGATCAATAATTCACAGCTTTACCTGAGCAACTCGGTGTTCACCGATTTCCCCGACGATAAATATGTATACGCCGACGAAGATAACGATGCTCTTTACCTGAATGCGACAGATGCGGTAATAGAGAACACCCTCTTCATGTTCGCGAAGGATGACGGGCTCGATTCAGGCATGGAGGGAGGAGGAACGATCTCTGTCACCAACTGCAGGTTTGAAGCCTGTTTTCATGAAGGAGCAGCGCTCTCCAGCGGAGGAACTGCAGAAAAGGAACACATCTTCACCGACTGCGTATTCATCAATTGCGGGCAGGGCCTGGAGCTTGGATTCAGTTCTCCGAATCATACAGTCACAGCCGACAAGTGCCTGTTCCTTTACAACGGGGTAGGCATCCGTTACGGAGATAACTACGAATGGTCGGAGGTAAACGGTAAGATGAGTGTAAAAAATTCATTTTCACTTTATAACGACCGGGATGTATGGAACATGGTGAGGAATACATGGAGCCCTAAGCTTCAGGATCTCACTTTTGAAAATACAAGGATATCCAAACCTTCAAGCCAGTATCCGGAACTGGAAACATATAAGGAATAAGCGTCCCCGTAAGGTTTATTCCTTAACTTCCCTTATCAGAATCTTGTCGATCCTGTTGCCGTCGATATCGATGATTTCGATGATGTATTTGCTGAAGGTAAATTTGTCACCCACCTGGGGAACCTTGTCGATATGATCAAGAACGAATCCGGCGACAGTCGCATACTCAACATTCTCAAGGTCAGTAATGTAATTGTCGAACACCCCGTCGAGTATCTCAACCGGGGCATCGCCGCTGATCAGATATGATTTGTCATCGCGGACAAATATGTCGGGTTCATGCTGTTCATCATCGGTGGGGATCTCCCCTATCAGGTTTTCAAGGATATCATGAAGGGTAATGATGCCTTCCAGTGTCCCGTATTCATTAACCACGACGCAGCAGTCTATCTTGTCGTTCTTGAACCTGTCGAGCACTTTCAGGGCTTCAGCGCTTTCAGGCACAATCGGGGGCTGCACCATCAATTTCCGGATATCCGGTTCCTTTTCCGGAGTGCGGGCAGCCAGATAATCCTTCACATAAAGGATCCCCTGGAAATTGTCGAGATTTTCGCGGCAGCAGACCAGCCTGCTGTGCCTGGAATTAAGGATTGCATTATTAAGGGTATCCGGAGGCAGATTGAGATCTATCCATTCAACATCCATCCTGTGTGTCATCAGGTGTTTGGCATTCTTGTCGGAAAAGTAGAAAACCCTCTGATGGATCATATCCTGGCCTATGCCGATAATGCCATCGAGTGAGGCTCTTTTAAGTATCTGCCTTATTTCCTTTTCAGTGAGGTGCCTCGAATGTTTGCGGATCCCGAGAGCTTTATTTATAAAAGCAGTTGAATATGAAAGCACTCTTACAACCGGGTAGAACAGGATGCTGAACCAATGAACGAAAGGTGCAACCCGGACAGCAATTTTCTCAGGATTGCTGAGGGCGATAGTTTTGGGAACCAGCTCCCCTATTACTATCGAAAAATAAGTAATCACAATTACTGTAAGCGCAAGTGAGATCTCCTGCGCGGAATTGAAGGTGAATTCAAACCTCCTGAAAAACGGGGCAATATCATCGGCAATGTTTACTCCGCCGTACACACCGGTTACAATTCCTATCAATGTTATACCCACCTGGATGGAGGACAGGAAATTCTCCGAATCACCAAGAAGCTTCAGGGCGGTTGCCGCTCCTCTGCTGCCTTCATTTTTCTTCTGTTCAAGCCTTGATTTACTGCTTGAGATGATTGCGATTTCCGAAAGTGAAAAAACCCCGTTCAGAAGAATAAGAAGAGATATTATCAATAATTCCATAATAAAAATATAGCAGCCAGCTTCAGGCTGTACTCAATTAATGACAAAGATATTGCAAATATGGCACTTTTGCTCAAAAGGTATCCTCCCTGGTATCGAAATCAGAAAGAGCGCCATCGCTGTTTCAGGATTAACCAAGGATAAAACATGGTTTTTGAATTCTCCCGACTATTTCAGACATTTATATCCGCAAACCGGTCAATTTGATCTGATATGTACTTGTCATCAATAAAATCACAAGCCATGAAAAACAACAACCGTCGTGAATTCCTCAAAAAAAGCCTGATTGGTATTTCAGGCGCTGCCCTGATCCCCGGGACCCTTAAAGGAAATCCTACAGTTAGTTCCTTTAATGCACCGCCGGATCTTCCGGTCAGAACACTGGGAAGGACAGGCATCAGGACACCTCTTATAAGCTTTGGCACCTCGGGCGCCCTCGATACCGGTTTTATAAGATCAGCCTATGAATCGGGAGTGAAGATGTTCTTTTCAGCCACTTACTATGGTGAAGGGAACAATGAAAAAATAGTCGGTGAAGGTCTCAGGGGACTTCCCCGCGATTCCTTCGTGGTAGGAACAGCAGTTCCTCCCGACGGCATGGATACCCGGACCGGAAGGTTCACAGGTACATTCGACGCCGATGCATATGTCAGGAAAGCAGAAGGAAGCCTTATGCGTTTCGGACTTGATTATGTCGACTTTTTTCTTTTCCCATATGCAGGCAAAAAAGATACAGTACTTAATGCAGGTGTGCTGAAAGCTCTTGCACAGCTTAAAAAACAGGGTAAGACACGTTTTGTGGGGATAGCCTCACACAGCGATACCGAAGAGGCCCTGAAGGCAGCTGCTGAATCAGGGGTGTACGATGTCGCAATGATTTCCTACAACTATAAAATCAAGGAAATCGAATCTTTGAATTCAGCTATTGCCGTTGCAGCAAAAGCAGGCATGGGAATAGTTGCAATGAAATCGACTGCCGGTGTTTTCCGCGATAAATCAGGACCGCAGCTTAATTCAGATGCTATATTGAAATGGGCGCTGCAAAATGAAAATATTTCGTCGATTGTTTCAGGAATGACATCACTGGAACAGCTTCAGAAAAACCTCGCGATGCTGCGAAACCTGAAGATGACCGAGCAGGAACTTAAGGACCTTGCACTGGCATCGTTTGATTCGGAAACCGGACTTTATTGCCAGCAGTGCGGGCTATGTCTGCCGCAGTGTCCTCATAATTATGATATCCCTGCCATTATGCGGAGTTATATGTACGCATACGGTTATAAGAACACTGCTCAGGCATATCATAACCTGGCTGGTGCCGGCATTCCTGACAAACCGTGTGAAACATGCGAAGCTTGCAGCGTAAAATGCGTGTCGCATTTCGACATCAAGCAAAAAATAACGGATATCGCCAGGCTCAGAAACGTTCCCGAAGAGTTCCTGAAGGCATAGAAAGAGACGGCTCAGGGCTCCAAACGGCGTAACGGCTCAACGCCTTTGCGCCTTTACGCCTTATTTTCGCCAACAGGCTCTGGTTATCAATAAGATATATTCCCGACTCCCGTTATCTTCCTTGACTGAACCGTTGAACTGAACAGTAAGTTGAGTTCTTCGGGAGTAAGGTTTTGTGACGGGTCGAAATTGCCCGATGACATATATTTCAGGATGCTGCTGTAAAGCTGACGGGCTTCAGGCTTATCCTGAACCGACCGCAGATCCGACATGCACACAAGTAATTTCCCCTTTCCGACAGTAAATTCAAAGATAAGACCGAGCTTGTGGTTTCTTTCAAAATTATCAACGACCTGCACCAGAGGAAAATAATCCTTCGGTGCATTATCGAGTATAAACGGCCTGCTGTTTTTAACAATCGGCCACCATTGCCAGTTTGTGTGGAATTCGGTGGGAAAATCGCTGAATATGGGCAGATCGGGATTTGTAAGGATCGACATAGTTCCCGGAGAGACCGGCTTTTTGTTGTTTTCAGAAATGGATTTGAACATCCTGTAGTTCCAGTAGTCGGGAATGTACAACCCTCCCACCGATTGTTCCATAAAGGCTTTGTGGTCAGGGAAAAACAACACTTTGGCACCCGACGATAAATCCTGAAGCAATTTCGTGTCAAGCCTGTCCGAAACAATTATATCTGAAGGAATCCGAGTATCGGAATCAACAGGATAAATCCACAGGGAATAGGAGTTTTCGTACGGAGTTCCGCTGAGTTTTATTGTTAAGATTACCTTCTCCGCTTTTGAGATGCCTGACAGGCCGGTATTGACCGGAATAAGTTCAGACAAACCACCCTGTGCGATTTCCATTGTCTTCCTGCCTTCAGCAATTTTTTCTCCGGCTGAATTTTTAATATCCCACAGCACCTCCTGATCCAGCAGATTCCATCTTGAATAATTGGCTACCTGAATATCTGCCGTTAGTGTTTCATTGTTTGTCCAGCAGAATTTTTCAATTATGAGCAAGGGCACAACCCTGTTGCAGAACTGGCTGAATTCTTCGGGAGTGATTAAGCCTTTGCTGTCCATAAAGGCATCGAGGATGCCGATGAGTGCTGTTCCCTGACCAGGAAAATCCTGAAGATCAAGCAGATGAAATCCTCCGAATCCGGGTGTTCTTAAAGCCATTTCAATATCGGCCCTGTAGCAGATTACGCTTGATGCACCGGAAGCCCTGAAGAAATCATGTGCCTGACCGCTGAGATTATTTTCCTCAAGACGTTTCCTGAAGATTTCGAGATTCCACGGCTTAAGTACTCCGGTGTATTTCGTTATCTCATTGTAGTCGGGATAGATCTGATACTGACCAACTTCAGTCCCAAGGGCCGGAACCGTGCAATTTGCAATCGCTTCTGAATAATCCAGATTCGTAGAAGGGTATCTGCCGTTGATATAGCCACCGTCAAAGGCATCGGCGAATGAAAATGAAGCACGGATGTGTGTTTTATATGAATCGTCAGTATCCGGGCCTACCCTGCAACCCGCGAAAAAATCCTCACCCGGGGCCTGACCTCGGTAGCCAAGGTAATTATTTGTTCCATAAGACATAAGAGGACGGTTGTCGAGAGACCTGAAGTGATTCAGAAAATCATTCATTACAGTCTGGTCGCCCGAAAGTTCGTTTCCGAGAGCAAACATCACGAAAGAGGCATGATTGCCGTAAGTTTCCAGAATATTTTCTCCCTGTTTCAGGAGATAGTCATTCAGATCAGTGTTTCTGTCCCTGCTGAAACCACCCCAGAAAGAGAGCTCGGGCTGCATATAGATGCCTTCGATATCGGCGGCCACGAATGCGGCTTCCGGAGGAGTCCAGGAATGAAATCTGTAGAAATTGATGTTGTACGATTTAGCTGTTCTGAAAACCTCTCTCCAGCTTTCAACATCCATCGGCGGATGACCGGTCAGCGGGAAAACGCATGCATCGTGCTTGCCTCTTAAAAAAGTCTTTAAGCCGTTTATTGTAAACTGAGTTCCGCTGGTTGAAAATGTGCGCATCCCGAAATCCTTTGTAACGGCATCTAAGGTGCGGTCTCCTTTTAAAACCACTTCCAGTTTATACAGAACCGGTTCAAACTCGCTCCATAGCTGGATCTCGTCTCCCAGGCTGTAGCTGAGCTCAATTTCATTTTCCCCGGGCTTAAGAGTGATGCTGAACGATTTCTTTTTTGCATGGACCGGCCGTTCCGTATTCCATGAAGCCGCCTTCATTACTACAGATGCTGTCTCTTCTGCATCAGCTGCGCTGAAAATAACCAGTTTTGCAGTAACTTTCTTTGCTTCCGGATCAGGAAAGGTCTTAAGCTCTTTTATGTACGACTTGTTACTGGCTTCAAGACAGAACTTTCCGATGATCCCGTTCCAGTTGGTCTGGGTATGCTCCGTCCAGGCATGTGAGCCTGTGATTCCATCCGGAACCGAACCTCTTCCATTGTTAACGAGAATTGTGATTGTATGTAAGCCGGGTGTCAATAAATCCGATAAATCATAAACCTGTTGTGTGAGAATATCGCTGTTTTCGCCGGCAGGAGCAGAATCGACCCACACTCTTGTTGGTTTTGTCCGCTCCATAATCAGCCTGATGTTAAGGCCATCCCATTTTTCAGGGATATCTATCTCTTTCTGATACCATGCCATTCCCGAATACATGAATTCGCGGGAGAGCCTCATCGTTTCTCCGGTATCCTGGTTTTCTATACCCTTCCTGTTTTCATCCATTGTGCCTGGCAGGGTTACCGAATCTTCCAGCTTCGAAGCATACCATTGGCTTTCGATGCCGGTTCCTGAAGTATCCATGGCAAACCGCCATGTTCCGTCCAGGGAGATTGTCTCCCTAACCGGTTCAGATAACTTATCCCTGCATGACGCTAAAATGAGCGATATCCCTGCAATCAGGGGAAAAATAATCCGGAACATAACCTTAGATTTAAAAACTTACTATATAAGCCCCATTGCCTTAAGCCACTTGATACACAAGCCCGGCCATGAGGATTCCGTACCTCCGTTTGGAGAAAGTCCGTAACCGTGTCCGCCTTTCTGAAATATGTGGAGCTCGGTTGGAATTTTGTTCTTCTGCAAACCCATGTAGTAATTAATGCTGTTTTTAACCGGAACAGCGTTATCGTCAGAAGAGTGAACAAGGAATGCAGGAGGCGTGTCGCCGGTTATCTGCTTCTCATTTGAAAAACGGAACACATTCTTTTCCGTCGGATCGAGACCGATCAGGTTGTTCCGTGTTCCCCTGTGGGTGAAAGTGGTATCCATTGTAATGACAGGGTAGATGAGCAATGAGAAATCAGGCCTGGCGCTCACGTTGTCCTTCACATCGTACACCTTGTCGGCATAGTGAGTCGATATTGTGGATGCAAGATGTCCTCCTGCCGAGAATCCGATCACGCCGATTTTTTTCGGATCAATCTTCCATCCGGCAGCATTTCTGCGGATAACTCTCATGGCTTCCTGGGCATCCTGAAGGGGACCAATCGTTTTATCGGTCATGATCCTGTCAGACGGGAGCCTGTATTTAAGAATTATCCCGGCTATTCCGTTGTCATTCAGCCACTTTGCGATAGCGTTCCCCTCGTGATCGAAGGCAAGGGTTCCATATCCGCCTCCGGGACATATCAAAACTGCAGCGCCGTTGGCTTTGGCAGGATCGGGAAGAAAAACAGTGAGATCGGGAGTGACAACATTAGTGGCACGTGTAACTCTGCCGTCGGTGGTAACAATGTTTTCTACATAGGCCGGATCATTTTTCGATCCGGGAATGCCGTCGGGCCAGAGTTTCAGGACTTTTGGCTGCGCAATGAGATTAATGGTCAGAAATCCGGTCAGGATTAGTGCCAGGCTTTTTCTGGAGTTCGTTTTTATTCTTACCATGGCACTCTGGGTGATTTGTAATAATTAATATCCATTTCTTCGAAAAATCTCGCATGTTTCGCAAGGCGGAATTTATACTCATCCCAGTTCCTCTGCGAAGCGGGGGTCCATCCTATTTCAGCAACGCCGGGGAGTCTGGGGAACATCAGGTACTCAATTTCATCGAGTTTAGAAATGGTTTCTGCCCACATGGGGGCTTCAACGCCGATTATGTTTTCCTTCGTCACTCCGGGGATATAGGTTGCCGGATCCCAGTTGTAGTTGTCATCAACCTCAATATAGGCAGCCCAGTGAAGGCCAATGGGTGTGGTGTTGTCGTACTGCATATCAATATAGGTTTTTTTGGCCGGTGCCATAAGAACCTTCGCACCCTGTGCGACCGCCTTTAAGGCATTCTCTTCGCTTGCCCAGCACTGGGCAACTGAATTAGGCTTCAGCGTCGAAAGGGCTATCTCGTCCCATCCCACTACACGCTTTCCGTACTTAGCCACAATATCCTGAACCCTGTTAATGAAGGGAATGTAATCCTCTACCTTTGTAGCATGAGACTCATCGCCTCCTATATGAAAGAATGGACCGGGTGTCAGTGCTGAAATCTCCCTCACAACATCATCGATGAATGTATAGGTGAGCTCCTTTTTAGTGCAGAGAGAGCTGAATCCAACTTCTGTTCCGGTGTAGAGATCCGGAGCCTTGCCGTTGCAGTTAAGCTCGGGATATGAAGAAAGCGCTGCATTTGTGTGTCCGGGCATATCGATCTCCGGAACAACCGTTATATAGCGGTCGGCCGCAAATTTCACCAGATCGGAATATTGCTCCTGGGTGTAGAAACCACCCTTGCCTCCGCCAACCTGGGTGCTTCCGCCATGAACCGTAAGATTGGGCCACGACTTGATCTCGATTCGCCAGCCCTGATCGTCGGAAAGGTGAATGTGGAATGTATTGATCTTGTAGAAAGCCAGGTAATCGATAACCTGTTTGACATCTTCCGCACTGAAAAAATGACGGGCGACATCAAGCATCATACTCCTGTAGGAGTATTCCGGAAAATCGGTTATTGTGCCGGTCGGGATCAGAAACAAACCGGGTTTGGAAGACGCTGTATCCTTTGCCGCTATCTGCCTGATGGTCTGAATTCCCCTGAAGATTCCTGCGGGATTTTGAGCCGAAAGCTTCACCTGCTGCCTTGTAACGGTAAGAAGATATCCTTCCTCCCCCAGATTCTGGTCAACGCCTGATAAAGTCAGGAATATGCTCCCCTTCCCCGGTTCGGCCTGAGCTTCATTCACGGCAATTGCAAGTCCCGTGGAAGCATTCAGCTTGTCGGCCAGGTAATTGCCGGTCCTGGTGAGTTCATCTGATCCGGCATCAACAAAGATTGCAGTTTTTGAATTCAGGGTAAAAGCTTCACCTGTTGCAGTAACCGTAACAGGTTTGGGAATGATGCTGACCTTTGCCAGGTCGGTTGGTTCCTTTGGCTTGCATGAAGCAGGGATTATCATAACTGCTGCCAATGACAAAATAATTACACTAAGGTTTTTCATTTACGTATCTGTTTTTTCGTTTAGTTTTTCACCGGATTATCTGCCCTCTTGTTAAATTCCTCCTGGAGTTCTTCAACTGTGTTATTGCTTTTCAGGTACTTAATAAGAGTTGCAAGCTGGCCTGCTTCGCTGTCGAGGAGAAGTTCCCCGAGCCTTTTGTCGGGTTGAGCCACATCGCTTGCATAATGATTGGGATAGTCGGCATACCACCATATTCCCGTGTATCCGAAGGGCAATTTTTCGAGCTTGCCCTGAGTCAGTCCTGACTGTGATTTTATGGCAGCCTGGTCAACAAGGTCGGGTCTGATCACATACATCATTGAAGTTTCTTCTTCACCTGCATGTCCGTCGACTTTCGCTTTTTTCAATGCCTTAATTTCCGGACCGGCAACAGGATCGTTGCCTTCCCTGAAGAGCACAACTATGTAATCCTTGCGGCTGGCAAGCTGCGACTGGCAGAAATACTGAAGGAAACTTGTGTTGCCACCATGTCCGTTCTTTAATATTATCTTTTTTAAACCATTCCTGGAGAGCTCTTCACAGGTTTCCTCAAGCATTTTCCACAAAAGTTCATTACTGTAGGCAACTGTTCCGGCCTGGTGCCTTGCTTCATAAATCTGTCCTGCGAAATAAGGCGGAAAAACTATCGCGTATTCCTTCTGCGCTGCCCTGAATGCCGTTTCTCTCGATTCGAACATATCCGTGCCTAGAGGAAGGTGTGGCCCGTGTTTCTCAATGACACCCATTGGTATCACACATACACCTCCTGCAAGGGCAACAGCCTCGCTGAAACGGGGTGATGTAATCTCCTCCCATTTGTATGGAAGTGAAGTCTGACCTGCCTGTTGCGACATGACAACGGAAGCAGGAATCAGCAGCATTAATAAGATAATAGCTTTTTTCATTGATATCAATTTAGGTTTGTAAATAATTATCAGGTATTTATATGAGCAAGCCTGTATGGACTGATTTCAACTTTCTTCCATACGTCCCTTGTTATATAGGGCTCATCCAGGAGGCATTCGTCAAGAGCCTTTCTGTCGGGGAATTCGTAGACTATCATCGACCCGATCATTGTCTGGTTGTCGTCGAGGATTGCCCCGCCCAGGAGGAAATTACCCTTCGCCTTCAGTAAGGCAATTTTTTCGAGATGTTCCGGACGTACTTTCATTCGTCTTTCAAGGGCATCCTGATCGGTTCCGTCATAGGCGACAAGAAGAAACTGCATGGTTGTATTGTATTAAATTAGTGTGCATTCAAAAATAATCAATAATCGCAAATACTCCGGATGATGCCGGCACTAAATTAATCATTGATTATATTTGCATTGCCTCAGACTAAACTATCAAAACTGATAAATGGAGAAGAAGAAATACAGGACAGGGGTTGTTTTGAGCGGGGGCGGGGCAAGGGGCTTTGCACATCTCGGTGTTCTCCAGGCTCTCAATGATGGAGGGATCTTTCCCGATGTCGTTTCGGGGACCAGTGCGGGAGCCCTGGTGGGAGTACTCTATGCCGACGGCTACAGGCCGGAAGCGATCCTGCAGATCATGAATTCATCGAGCATGCTTCACTATGTAAGGCCGACGGTACCGCGCGAAGGCCTGCTTCAGATTTCCGGCATTGAACGTATTCTCCAGGAAAACCTTAAAGCCTCAACATTCGAGGGTCTCTCCATTCCGCTTTTTGTGACCGCCACCGACCTTAACAACGGCCGGGCAAAGTATTTCTGCGAGGGAGAGCTTCTCAGACCAGTTATCGCTTCGGCAAGCATCCCCGTTCTTTTCAAGCCTGTGATAATAGACAATATTCACTATGTCGATGGTGGTGTTATGGACAATCTGCCAGTCAAGCCCATTGAAGACGCATGTGATTTGATCATTGGCTCTTTCGTCAACCCGGCCGGTTATGAAAAGACTGTCACAAGCATGGTTCAGATCGCCGAGCGCAGCTTCATACTGAACATGGCCAAGGAGGTCGATCTCAAAGCCTCCAGGTTTGATATCTTCATTGCCCCCGACGAGCTCAGGAAATACAAGATCCTCGATCCCCAGAAAGCAATCGAAGTCTATAATATAGGCTATAAGGAAACGAAGAATAGACTGGAAGAACCGGAGACGCAGAAGTTAATAAGGGAAAGGCGTGAGGCGTGAAGGCGTGACTGTGGTAAGGGCAAAAGATTGCTTCGTCCCGCCGAAGCAGGACTCGCAATGACGGTGCTATAAAAGGTTCAGGAATCTGAACTTGAAGCTAACCAGCAACAAGCAACCAGCAACGATAAACGATAAACTTCTTCCCTGCACCTTTTCTAATAGATTCCGCTTCCGTCCCAGCAATGCGTACACAGCTTTTCCTTGGGTAGTCCGATCGCCTTGACGAGGTCGTCGAGCCTCTGGTACATCAGGCTGTCGAGATCGAGCATTTCAGCAATCTTATCTACCATTTTTGAGTACTTTTCAGAGTCGGGATCGGAATACTCCTTAAGATCGTTTGTTTCGCCCTCGAGGAGGAAAATTGCCTTTCTTCCGGCAAGCTCCATCGGCGTCCGCGACTGTGAGAAATTCAGAAACTCGCACGGAAAGAGAAGGGGCGGACAGGCAATGCGCATATGCACTTTTGCGGCGCCTGATTTTCTGAGATCAATTGTATTGTCTTTCAGCTGAGTCCCGCGCACAATGCTGTCGTCGAGGAACACCATTTTCTTGCCTTCGATGACCTCCCTGTTTGGAATGAGTTTCATTTTTGCAACAAGATCCCTTTGCTCCTGCCTCTGGGGCATAAAGCTTCTTGGCCATGTGGGAGTGTATTTTGCATATGCCCTTTTATAAGGTATCCTTTTCTCGTTGCTGTAACCCATTGCATGTCCCACGCCTGAATCGGGTATTCCGCATGCGAAATCAACCTCGACATCGTCTCTTCTGGCAAGTGCGGCCCCGCATCTCTGGCGGCATTCATCAACATTTATCCCCTCATAATACGAAGGCGGGTAGCCATAATACACCCACAGGAAGGCGCATATCTGCAAGCGGTCGCCAGGTTCCTTCAGTCTTGAATATCCTTCAGCATCAACATGTACAATTTCGCCCGGACCGAGGAAGTATTCGGTCTCATAGCCGGTGTTGGGAAAGGAGCATGTTTCAACCGCTACCGCATGTCCCTGTTCATTCCGGCCTATTACTACCGGGGTTCGTCCAAGTTTGTCGCGTGCGGCAATGATGCCCTTTTCAGTAAGTATAAGAAGCGAACAGGATCCCTTTACATTATCAAAAACATTTTCAATGCCTTCAACAAAATTATCCTTCTCGATTATAAGGTTTGCCACGACCTCCGTCGGATTGATGTTCCCCTCGAAGTTTTCGGTGAAATGATTTCGTTTATTAAGGAATCTGTCCTCCAGCTCTTCCAGGTTAAGTACACGGCTGACTGTCACAATTGCAAACCGTCCGAGATGCGAATTGAAAAGTATGGGTTGAGGATCGGTATCGCTTATTATTCCCATTCCTGAATTTCCCGAGAAATCTCCCAGTTCGTCCTCAAACTTACTCCTGAAATAGGCATTTTCGAGACTATGGATTGAGCGCCGGAATCCTTTGCCCGGGACAATGAAGACCATTCCGGCTCTTTTTGTACCCAGATGGGAATGATAATCGGTTCCGTAAAATACTTCTGCAACGCAATCTTTCTTCGAAACAACACCAAAAAATCCACTCATCTTGCTGATAATTAATTACTTAATAACTTGTGAATCTGTGGTAAAATTAATCATTGGAACGGATTTTTATAATTATTTCAATGTTATTATTACTTTTGTATTATTATTTATTCAAATACAGGTAAATAAATGACAGACACAGACACTTTCACCCCGGTAGAACAGCCACAGAAAAAGAGTGCGCCGATAGCCATGATATTTACGACAGTTATTCTGGCGGCAGCTCTTATATTTCTGGTTGTAATGTACTTCGACCAAAAGAACAAGATGGTTGAAATAGAGACAGTCCTCACCCAGGAAAAAGACTCTCTTGCAAATGAGCTGAGGCTTATGGTCCACGGGTATGACACTCTGAAGACAGACAACGATACACTGATGTCAAATCTGCAGAAGGAGAAGGATAGAATCGTTCAGTTGCTGTCGATAAATGCATCAAACGTTCAACTGCTTAAAAAATACAGGGCTGAAATCGGGACAATGCGCGACATAATGAAAGGTTACATTGTTCAGATAGATTCCCTCAACACTATGAATCAGCAGCTTATGGCGGAAAATATCGGCATCAAGCAGCAGATATCCGAAGTTCAGAATTCGAATGTGGAACTTACAAAAGTCAAGGAGGAGCTCACCTCGAAGGTCAGCGTTGCCTCGGTGATTCAGGCCAAGGATATAAGTGCCGTGACCCTGAACAAAAAAAGAAAGGAAACAAACAGGATAAACAACATCGACAAGCTCAGGATCTGCTTCACACTTCGTGAAAATCCGATCGCAACAGCCGGTGAAAAAGAAGTGTTCATGAGGATTATCAGGCCCGACTCACTTGTGATCACAACGAGTCCCGACAACCTGTTCGACTTTAACGGCGACAAGCTTGTTTACTCGGCAACACGTCTGGTCGACTACATGAACCAGGACATTGAAATGTGCATTTTCCTTGATAACACGGGAGACTTTATCGAAGGCACCTACAGTGTAGAGCTGTATCTTGAGAATAACATGATAGGCCGGACAACCTTTGCCCTGGCAAGGAGATAATCACTTATCAACCGGAAGCATAAGCTCGGAGATAATATTATCCGAAATCATTTTACCCTGGTTCGTAAGGACCAGGGTATTTTTTTCCTGCTTCATCAGGCCGTAGTCGATGAACTTGCCTGAAAGATTCTTTATATAATCATAACCCTCCTTGTCAAATGCCTCCTCGACATAATCAAGGCTTATGCCCCACATGGTTCTAAGTGAAGTCAATATATATTCGTTGAACCGTGTTTTCTTGTCGAGTTCCTCAATGTCAAAATCGAGGCAGCCCGAATCGACGGCTTTTATGTATTTCTTTACATCCCTTACATTCCATTGCCGCGAATAGCCGTTAAAGGAATGGGCCGATGGACCAAGGCCAAGGTAACTGACCTGCTTCCAGTAATTTGAGTTATGGACCGAGAGAAATCCGGGTAAGCCGAAATTTGAAATTTCATAGTGAATGAACCCGGCCGCCACGGCTTTTTCTATTAGAAGCTGAAACTGTGAAGCGCTTTCATCCTCGTCGATTTCAGAAAGGGCTCCCTTCTCCTTCATTTTACCAAGCATGGTACCCGGCTCGATTGTAAGATGATAGGCCGAAAGGTGTTTGATATTGTAAGAGAAGCTTATATCGAGGTTTGAAGCCCAGTCAGCAGCTTTCATTCCCGGTAGGCCGTAAATAAGATCGATAGTAACATTGTCATATCCTGCATCGAATATCTTATCGAGGGCTATTGCTGCCGCGGAGGCCGTATGACGCCTGTTCATGAACTTAAGATCCTGCTCTCTCCACGACTGAATGCCAATGCTTATCCTGTTGACAATTGTTTTTTTAAGACCATGCAGAAAGTCGTCATTAACGTCGTCGGGATTAAGTTCTATAGTAACTTCAGGCTTTTCGTCGACCCTGAAATTCCTGCTTATATTGTCGAGAATGCTTTTTATTTCCGAAGGCTGAAGCACAGAAGGAGTACCGCCACCGATATAGATGGTTGAAACGGGCTGGTTTCCAAGGTAATCACGGCGAAGGAAAGCTTCGCGGCTGAGGGCGTCAATGTACTGTTTGTTATCCGATTGCGCCTTTACATGGTAGAAGTCACAATATGAACAAAGCTTCTTGCAAAAGGGGATATGGATATAAATGCCTGCCATTTTGATAGTATGAATCGTTTAAATTTATAAAGAAAATATCATTCTATTGTCTATTTTTGTCCCAAACTGTCAATATGATACAGAAGAATAAGTTTTCGATTCTTATTTCCCTGCTTATTTTATATCTGAGCCTTGCCAATGCAAGCACCTTTGAAAAGGCAGGTTTTTTCGAAATAAAATATCTCGACAAATTTGTGCATTTCGGCCTTTATTTTCTGTTTATGGGTGTTATTATTCTTGAACACCGTCAGCTTTTTTCAAACACCCGCCAGATAATTATTGTTGCTCTTATTCCTGTAGTATTCGGCGCCATGCTTGAGCTTGCCCAGTCGGGATTCACCGACACCCGTAAGGCTGATGTCCTGGATATAATGTTCAATACGGCAGGGACCGCCACTGCAGTCTGTCTGTGGCTTTTCTACGATCCCTACTACAAAAGAAAAAAATCAGATGAAGATATCGTCTGATGTATCAGCAACCCTGGCAAGATCGGCAATTGTCCTGTTCCTGAACAAACCATCAATCTTCGAACGTATTCCCGAATAATCATCGTGGACGGGACAAGCCTTCCTGCTTTTCCTTACATCATTGCAGGCACCGTCGTGAATCAGGCAATTTTTGAACAGGTTGTCCCCGTCGATTATCTTCACGATATCAAGCATCGTAATTGATTCCGGCTTTTTCTTCAGGGAGAATCCGCCGTTAGGTCCTTTTACTGAATTAAGGATTTTATGTTTTGCAAGCTGCTGCAAAATTTTTGCCAGGAAAGGAGAAGGAAGACCAAGATCGCCTGATATCTCCCTGATGCCTATATTGCTTTTTGTATGCCTGCTTGCCAGATACACTAAAGCCCTGATTCCGTATTTGCAGGAGTTTGAAAGCATATCAATACATTTTTAACGGGATCTTGTTGATCCTTCTTTTGTGCCGGCCGCCTTCAAAATCAGTTTCAATGAATCCCCTGACAATCAGAAAGGCTTCCGATTCGTTAATGAACCGTGCCGGAAGAGCGCAGATATTAGCATCATTATGTTTCCGTGCAAGCTTTGCAATCTCTTCGTTCCAGCACAGGGCGCTTCTTATTCCCTGGTGCTTGTTGACGGTCATGTTAATTCCGTTTCCGGTTCCGCATATTGAAATTCCAAGATCACATTCACCGTTGGCCACAGCAAGGGCCAGCGGATGTCCGAAATCAGGATAATCATCAGTTTCCTCGTACTCAAGACTTCCTAAGTCTTTCATTTCAACATTGTTTTTCATTAGGTAACCGATAATCTTCTCCTTCAGATAGAAACCTGCATGATCGGAAGCGATGGCAATTTTCTTCTTTTTCACCCTGATTGTTTTAAGTGTGACAAAGGCACCAAATTAAAACAATTGGAGAAATAAAAGAAAATAATATGATTTTATCTTTTAATTAATTATTATTTCAGCCCCCTTAGGGGCGAAATGCTATAGGACGGGGCAACGCCCCGTTTAAGGGTACCCTAACGGTTGTTGAGCCCCGTTAGGGGCGAAATGTTTTTTACCGGCAACGCACAGTCTGAAAGATCCAATTTAAAATTCCAACTGATTTATCTATTTCGCCCCTATCGGGGCTTTGCATCAATTAACGACCATAAGGACGGGCTACGCCCATCCCTAAATTATTTAAGGCCTACGGCCTGAGTTTGGAACATTCTCCATTGTTAACAACCCCTTAATCCCCCGTTTCTTTTTGCTGATAACATCAGGGTTATTAACCACCGGTCGTTAATTTCGCCAGGCTTCGGGTTCTTTTAAAAAGTTTTTATTGATTTAACAGGATATGTAAACTTTTAATGAACATCAAAACTCAGTTTTTTGTTGAACAACCGTCATTTGAAACCTTGTTTTAACAGTTGTTAATATTTTCGTTAATTTGCTGATATTCAAAAATGGTATATTTTTTGAGCTGTTGAAAAGATGTTCGCCTGACAATAATTTCATGAAATAAAAGGCAAATACGATTTTTGTTTTAACACAATTAACAGCACATCATAAAAACCATTAAATAATAAAAATTTCTATAGTTCATAATATTAAAAATATCAGGGTGATAAAATGACGGGACTTAAGAAATTGGTTGCTATTTTTGAAAGGAAATCCAAAGATAGATAAACCGTCTTATTTATAGAATAACTGGCAGATGAAAGAAAGGGATAATACGGAACTGGTCTCAGGCATAATGGCGCTTAAAAAGAAGAAGAATGCTATAATTCTTGCTCATTACTATCAGACCGGCGATATACAGGATATAGCAGATTTCATTGGTGACAGTCTTGCACTGTCGCAGAAAGCTGCCGATAACGATGCAGACATAATACTTTTTGCCGGTGTGCGGTTTATGGCTGAAACGGCGAAAATACTGTCGCCCGATAAAAAGGTTCTTATTCCCGACATGGAGGCAGGATGTTCCCTGGCCGATTCATGCGATCCGGTCGAATTCAAAAAGTTCATAAGTGATAATCCCGGAAGGACCGTTGTTACATACGTGAACACCAACATCGATATAAAGGTTCTTTCAGATATTACATGTACTTCAACAAATGCTGTTCAGATAATTGAATCTCTTCCTGAAGGAGAAAAAATACTTTTCGGTCCCGATCGAAATCTTGGAAATTATATTCTAAACAAAACAGGCCGCGACATCACCGTATGGAACGGAGCATGCCATGTTCATGAGGAGTTTTCGCTGGAGGCAATTCTGAAACTTAAAAAAGAGAATCCTGAAGCAAAAGTGATCGTCCATCCTGAATGCGAACTTCCTGTAAGAATGATAGCCGATTTCATAGGTTCAACTTCGGCATTGCTGAAATTCACATCCACGGACAATTCTTCAGCATATATTGTGGCAACCGAACCGGGAATAATTCATCAGATGATTAAAAAGAATCCCGGAAAGAAATTCATACCGGCACCTCCGAAGGATTCAACCTGCGGGTGCAGCGAGTGCAATTTTATGAAGATGATTACCCTGGAGAAAATATACAGGTGCCTGAGAGATGAAGAACCTGAGATAATGATAGATCGAAGGATTCTTGCGAAAGCGCGAAAGCCGATAGTAAGGATGATGGAAATATCTGAAAAACTTGGATTGTAAGATGAAGAGGATATTGTTGCTTTGTGTTATTTTATTAACAGGACTTGCCGTCTCAGGACAGTCCGGCGGTGTTTTGCAGGACGGTTACCAGGTATTCAAATATCCAAACGGAACCATTTCGAGCGAGGGAATTATCAGGAACGGAAAACCCGACGGATTCTGGCTTAGCTATTATGTAACCGGAATAAAAAAGTCGGAAGGAAAATACAACAATTTCCAACTCGACAGCGTATGGGTGTTTTTTGACCAGGCCGGCGACACTATTGAAAAAATAAATTACCTGTTCGGAAAAAGGAACGGTTACTCATTCAAGTACAAAAAGGATCCCTCTGCAGGACTCTACGTTCAGACACAGGAGCTTTATGCCGGCGACAGGAAGGAAGGAATGGCTTATTCATATTTTCCTGATGGAAAAATCCAGCAGACTATAGCCTACAACGGCGGAAAAAAGGAAGGATTATCGAAGGAATTCAACATTGATGGCAATGTGATAACCATCCTGGAATACAACAACGATTTCCTTGTGAGCAGGGAAAGGATTAACAGGGTTGATGGAAAAGGCCTTAAACAGGGAGTATGGAAGGACTTCTACCCTGCAGGAAATGTAAAAACGGAAAAGAATTACCGCGACGACCTTCTTCACGGATATTTCAAGGAATATGACACCAGGGGAGTGCTTGTAATGACAATGTTGTACGAGAGTGGATCAATAGTAAAGTCGGAAGTGGAAGATCAGCCTGATATTGAGATAGAAAACAAGTATGATGAAAACAACCGGCTTGTTTACAGCGGTCCGTTCAGAAATAAGATTCCGGTTGGAGTTCACAGGGAATACGGCGCCGACGGAAAGGTGACAAATGCATTCGTTTATAATGATAACGGCCTGCTTATGTCAGAGGGAATTGTAGATGAGGCAGGGCGCTTTAACGGTAAATGGAAGGATCTGTATCCCGACGGAAAAATTCAGGCAGAGGGTCAATATACCGAAAACAGGCGGACAGGACTATGGAAGTTTTATAACAGCGGGGGAAAACTCGAACAAACGGGTTCGTACAATAACGGAAGGCCTGACGGATTGTGGAAATGGTATTACGGAGACGGAGCAATTCTGAGGGAGGAAGAATATTTCCAGGGACAGCGCGACGGAGAATACACAGAGTATGCGCCTGATGGAAAAATAATAGCGCAGGGAGTTTACACCGACGGCGAAAAGAACGGAGCCTGGAAATATGAATCGGGCGACAATACAGAGGAGGGAAAATATATTGTAGGTTTGCGCGACGGATTATGGAAATCATATTATCCCGACGGTACTCTGAGGTTTAAGGGAAATTACATACAGGGCAATCCCGATGGTCAGTTGACCTATTACTACGATAACGGCAGGGTGAAGGAAGAGCAGTTTTACAGGACCGGAATCAGACAGAGGACATGGAAGAAGTACGACGAGGATGGCATGCAGGTTATGATGATAACTTACAAGGACGATATTGAGATAAGCATTAACGGGGTTAAAATTGAACTTCCGGAGAGAGATGTAAAACTTATTAAATAAGACTTCACCTGCCGTCTGGCAGCGTTTTTTGATGGACGAGAAATTTGAAATAAGGAAGGATAATCTTACTGATACCGATAAGGAGCTGGAAAAGCAGCTTCGTCCGGTGGCATTTGATGATTTCAAGGGGCAGAAGCAGGTAATAGATAATCTCGAGGTCTTTGTAACTGCAGCAAGGCAAAGGGGGGAGTCACTGGACCATGTGCTTCTTCACGGACCTCCCGGCCTTGGA
The DNA here is from genome assembly GCA_034004115.1 of Bacteroidales bacterium. GTDB lineage: Bacteria > Bacteroidota > Bacteroidia > Bacteroidales > VadinHA17 > LD21. The sequence continues at coordinate 24,224 of JAVEXG010000033.1, forward strand.
AAAACCACTCTTGCAGCTATTATATCCAACGAACTCCATGTCAACCTGAGGGTTACATCAGGGCCGGTACTTGACAAGCCCGGCGATCTGGCCGGTCTTCTCACCAATCTGGAGGATGGTGATGTATTATTCATCGATGAAATTCACAGGCTCAGCCCGGTGGTTGAGGAATACCTTTATTCGGCGATGGAAGATTACCAGATCGACATCATGCTTGATAAGGGACCCAGCGCCAGATCGGTTCAGCTTACCCTGAATAAATTTACCCTGATCGGAGCAACAACCCGTTCGGGATTACTCACAAGTCCGTTAAGGGCGCGATTTGGCATCACTTTTCATCTGGAGTATTACGATCATGAGGTCCTGACCGGGATAGTGAAGAGGTCGGCAGGCATTCTGGGTGTCAGAATAGGCGATGATGCAGCAGAGGAAATAGCCCGTCGAAGCAGGGGAACGCCCAGGATAGCAAATGCACTTCTCAGAAGGATAAGGGATTTTGCCCAGGTAAGGGGTTCCGGAAACATAGACCTCGATATTACCCGTTACGGTCTGAAAGCCCTTAACATTGACCAGCACGGACTTGATGAAATGGATAACCGGATACTTCTTGCAATAATAGACAAGTTCGGAGGAGGACCGGTCGGTCTTAACACAATATCAACGGCAGTCGGCGAGGAGAGCGGCACTATTGAAGAGGTTTACGAGCCCTTCCTTATCAAGGAGGGATATCTGAAGAGAACCCCCAGGGGAAGAGAAGCCACGGAACATGCCTACAGGCACCTTGGAAAGAGTTTCGGGCACGACATCAACGGAAGATTGTTCTGATCTTCCTACATCCTGGAAAGAACATTGCTTATCTTTTCAAGACCTTTTCTGTTAAGAATCCTGATTTTTCTGCCGTTCAGTTCGACAAGCTTATCGGACTTGAATTCGGACAAGAGCCGGATAACTGATTCAGTTGCTGTTCCGACAATATTTGCAAGCTCTTCGCGCGTAAGGGATATCTTAAGATTGTTCTGGTCATCGATTCCGAAATCGTTCATGAGCAGCAGCAGGATCTCGGCAAGCCTTTCCCTTACTGTTTTCTGGGCGATGTCGGTTATGAAGGAGTTTGCTTCTCCAAGCTCATGGCATGCAAGCTTAAGCAGCTCAAGGGAAAAGGCAGAGTTGGTTTTAATAAGGGAAATCAATATTTCGGAGGGGATGAAACAGACCTGGCAGTCTTCAATAACCTTGGCTGAAGTGCAGGCCGGTTCATTGCTGAGAACGCTTCTGTAAGCGATTATTTCGCCTGCTTTTGCAAACCTTATAATCTGCTCCTTCCCGTCGAAGCCTGTCTTGAAAACTTTTATTATCCCGCTGTGTATGCAATAGAAGCCGCTTATCCGGTTTCCCTCCTGATACAACACATCACCACGCCTGTACTGTCTGAAATCCTTCTCAAAGTTGATCATTTCAGCATCTTCCGGAGTAAGGTGCTTGAATATGGAGACGGTCTCCAGAGCACATCTTTCGCATAACGGAACGTGTAATTCATGCTGTTTCATGTTTACAGATTTTATCGGCCGGTGACTACAAAACTGTTTTAAACTGATCGAGAAATCTCAGGTCATTTTCAAAATAGAGCCTCAGATCGTTGACCTGATACTTAAGCATTGCGGCGCGTTCGATACCCATTCCGAAGGCAAAGCCCGTATATTTTTTGCTGTCAATCCCGCAGGCTTCCAGCACATTGGGATGAACCATTCCGCATCCCAGCACTTCGAGCCAGCCGGTGTATTTACAGACATTGCATCCCTTTCCGCCACAGATAGTGCAGCTGACATCCATTTCGGCCGAAGGTTCGGTGAA
>JAVEXG010000034.1:0-25716 GCA_034004115.1 Bacteroidales bacterium
GTGGTGAGCAATGAGAATGTATTTATTTCGAGCGGCTATGGAAAAGGAAGTATGATGTTCAAACTCAATGTATCGGAAGGGAAGATCACTCCTGAAAAAGTATGGGAGTTTGTACCTCTCGACAATCATCACGGAGGTGTCATTCTGCACGACGGTTACCTGTATGGTTCCGGCAGCCAGTCGAAGGGATGGTTCTGCGTCGATTTCCTTACCGGGGAGCAAAAGTGGAGGGCCACCGGCGAAGAAGCCGCGATTACATATGCCGATGGTATGATATATATGCTGAGCCAGAGAGGCACCATGACCTTAATCAGGGCCACCCCTGGGAAATACGAAACCGGCGGATCGTTCAAGGTGCCCGAGGGAGGCAAGGGAATGTGCTGGGCTCATCCTGTAGTTTGCGGCGGCAGGCTTTACATACGGCACGACGACAGGTTGTTTGTGTATGGTATAAAGGCGTAAAGGCGTAAAGGTGCAAAGGCGTGAAGGCGTAAAGGCGTAAAGGTGTAAAAGGCGTGTGTTCCTTACTGCCAACTGCCAACTGGGCTTCAGGGCCCTGATCACCTGTAATCATTTGTTTACCAATCAGCAAGGCGTGTTAGCCAAAATAAGGCTGTAAAGCTTGATTTTGGTGGAAGGTTGGACTAACTTTGACTGAATTAATTGAATAAAAGCACACCGCGTTATGCCGCAGCACATATTCAACGAATACCCGAAGAGGAATACGGTAGCTTTCTGGATTTCGATTGCGATCGGGATAGCCCTGCTTGCCTGTGTAATAATTCTTTTTGTAAAATACACGGCTATCACTTTCTGACAGAAAATTCAAAAGCTGCCCGCGTCCGGTTGAAAAAAGAACCAGGCGGGGCAGCTTTCGTGTGTTTTATTCTGTCACTGCCCTGTAGGCATTGACTCTGCCTTTACCATACCAGGGAGATATACCCTCACCGTCGATTTTGTCGGCTGTGTTGAGGAGCTTTTTTGTAACCTCAAAGGGATTCATCTGGCCACCGTTCTTCCCAATTATAAGGGCAGCAACGCCTGCCACATGGGGAGCGGCCATGCTGGTGCCAGCAGAGAAAAAGAATGAATAAGCTGGACCTCCTGCACCACTGCTTACAACCATATCATAAAACCAAGTAGCATCATCTTCACAAGTAAAATCGCCGCCTGGAGCTGCAATTTCTATATAGGATCTGCCATAATCAGTGTAGCTTGCCGGCAGGTCAAAGTTAGGCTCTGACTGCAGCACCCAGCATTTCGGGGCGGTTGCCGACACGGTAATTACGTTGTTCAGGCCGCCTGGAAGTTTAAAGGCGGGGCCTCCGCCATCGAAATTTCTAGAGGCATTGCCAGCAGATGACACAACAACAGCACCTTTTCTCCAGGCATAGTTCACGGCACGCTGCTGGGCAATAATTGCTTCCTGGTAATAAACTGCAGGCATTTTCTGGAGTATGCCGTCGTCATCGAGATAGAATCCGTTCCTGTATATGGTTCCTCCGAGGCTCATGTTGATAACATCAGCGCCGTTGTTGGCGGCATATACGATTCCCTGGTTGATCCAGCTGAATGCTCCTGAGCCCGAATATTCCGAAAGCACTTTTACTGCAACGATTTCAGCGTATGGAGCCACTCCGATAACACCCCAAGTGTTGTCAGCTGCAGCAATGATCCCGGCGACATGGGTGCCATGACTGAAATAGGGCTTGATAGAATCCCTGACAAATGGACCCTCCTTTGGTACAAAGGATGTGCTGAGGTCCCGGTTAAGATTTGGAGCAAGGTCCGGATTGTCTGCATCAATGCCTGCATCGAGTACAAACACTCTGACACCCTGCCCCGTAAAGCCCGCGTCCCAGGCTGCGGGGGCACTTATTGCCCTCATGTTCCACTGATAAGTAAAGAAAGTTTCATTGTTGCCAATGCTCTCTCCACTAACCTGTCCAAGGAATTCGACAGGATCGATCCACCTCATTTTGAGGTCGGCAATTACAGACCGGACGTTTTCAAGTTTTGACACTTTCTTTTCAAAATCGGCTGTAACAGGTCTTACAACCACCTGCCCGATTTCGGGAATGGAACTTACAATTTCGCCATAGGCAGAAAGCTTTTTTTCAAAGCCGGCCGGAAGTGTCTCCGTTTTGGAGATTACGATGTAGTTCTGGCCGTTGACACCCGCAATAGCTGTGGTTTTGGCATCTGAAACGATGCCGTTTGAAGATTCAAATTCGCTTTTCTGGCATCCTGCAAGGAGTGCCAGCGCAAGAAATCCCGCGGCGATGCCGCGTAATTTTACTCTGGAAGGCAGATTTAGTTTCATAATTGTTTGGATTTTTTATAAAATTATTCAACAATGCACATATTTCAACATAATCTGCAGGACAAGTTATTAACAATACAAATGTTTTTGCAGGAGGATAATCTGAGAAATACAAACCTGAAAGGACTTTCAGTATCTTTAGCATAACTAGCAATCCGCATATGGTATCTGGAATGGGCAGGTATTCGGAATCAAGGGCAGTGCTGATAATGGTGCTGACAGCCTTTCTTTGTGTGCCCGGACTTACCCTTAAAGGTCAGAAATATCCCTGGCGGGAGTATACCGTGTCCGACGGTTTGCCTCAGACGCAGGCAAATCACCTTTTTGAAGACAGCAGGGGATTCATCTGGATACTCACGCGCAGCGGAATTTCAAGGTTCGACGGACTGGAATTCAAAAACTACTTCAGGAAGGACGGTCTGCCTGCGAACCTGGGGCACTGGATTCTTGAGGATCATGAAGGAAAGATATGGGCATTGACATCGGAAGGGCTGTCGGAATACACCGGATACGGCTTCAGATTTTATCCATATCCGGATAGATCCTCCACCGGGGATTTCACCTATGGCTGCAGCCTGGGTGATTCACTGGCTCTTATCCTCTCGGATCTCGCTTCGGGCCGGAAGGAAATAATATCATACAGGAACGGAGTATACACTGATTATACTAATAAATATGCCGGTTTTTCCCATTTGAAGATTACCACCTTTATTCCTGACAGAAAATCAGGAGATATCGTGATGCTCGATTCACTCGGAAATTTATGGCGATACCGAAACAACGAAGCGCGGAAGTTAGATAATCTGACGGTCATAAGTCTCCGCGAGGACAGGGGTAAGATTGTGATTCAAACCGAAAGTGACTTTTACGAATATTCTGAAAGCGGAGGGATCCATATAAAGCTAGACAGTGACACCGGCAGGGCTGAAGTGGATGTACATGGAAATGAATCCGGAAGTCCTGTTATATTCTTTGACGGATACGAGATCACAGAGATTGATCATCCTTTATTATCGACTTATCTTATAGACAGTGAATCGAATCTTTGGCTGGGGTCGGAGGTGAACCTGCACCGGCTGCTGTCAACAGCCTTTTCATACCTTTCGGAGGATGAAGGGCTTCCGAAAAACACATGGGCCATTGCACGCGACAGGCACGGCCATATCTGGTTTGGTTCACTTACAGGAGAGCTGCTTGAATATGACGGCAAAAGGCTTGTTAAGAGGAATGATTACAGGAAGGTTTTTCCCGGGGGACTCAGTTTTTACAAGGGAAGTACAACTGCTTCCGACGGAACAGTTTATTTTTCAGCGAAGGAGGGAGCCCTTGTATGGGACGGGTATACCTTTTCAAAGGTTGAAGGCATTCCATACGGAAGCCAGGTTTGCATAATATATGAAGATCCGGTCGACAAGTCACTCCTTTTCGGGACCGCTGATGGCTTATATCATCTGAAAAACGGCCGGATGCACCACTATCCCGATTTCGTTGTCAAAGGTCATGGCATAGTCGAAGGGGTTGTCAGGGAAGCTGAAGGTTCATACTGGCTTTCGGCGGGCCGCGGTGTCGTCTTTCTTGACAGGGGAAATGCCGTCAGGATCCGTGACACACTGGTTTCCTCAGGCTACAACTTCACAATGGTCAGGGATGGAAGGGGAGGAGTTTGGGTCACGTCCGAGGAGGGACTCTTTTTCAAAAGGGGATCATCAAACGCTTTTACTCACGGACTGCCTGAAAGCATAAACACTTCGGCGAATTCAATCATCATGATGGATTCATCGCGAATAATGGTTGGGAGGATGACGGATATCTGCATCATCGATCTGGAAAAGTTTTACCGCGGCGAAGCCAGTTATTTCAGATTATATGATGCAACGGACGGATTTACAGGCAACGACTGTCTCGACGACGGTTTAATCCGCGGCAGTGACGGCCGGTTCTGGATCATGGCCTCGGGAAGGGTGATAATTCTGGATGAAAAGAAGCTTAGGAGCAACATTCATCCTCCGAGGATTACTTTAAAAGATGTTGAATTTGAAACTGACAGTCTGACGTGGGAGTCGCTTAAGATTCCCGGACTGTTTTACGGTAAACAGGGAACAGTAAGCCTTGTTAACCGTCAGAATAATTTGAGGTTCAGTTATACTGGAATCTCGACCACCAATCCTGAGAAGGTAAGATACCAGCACCGGCTCATCGGCCATGAGGATGTATGGTCGGGTTACAGCAGCGCAGGCGAAGCGATTTACATGAGCCTGAAGCCCGGGCATTACGAATTACAGCTGAAAGCCGCCAATTCTGACGGTGTCTCCACAGAGGGATATTACTCCCTCGGGTTTAATATCATACCTGCAATCTGGCAGAGGCTTGGGTTTAAAATTGGTTTTGCTACAGTTGCAGGCCTCATCTTAATGCTTTTATCCTTTCTTATTGCAAGGAGGTCCATCCGGAAGAAACATAAGGAGGCTCAGCTTAAGAATGAACTGATAAGATTGCAGATGAATTCCATCCTCAGGCAGTTTGATCCTCATTTCACATTCAACGTAATTTCGTCGGTGGGTTCTGTAATAATGAAAGGAAGCAGGGAAGCAGCGTATGATTATATTGTAGCCCTTTCAGGTCTTCTGCGATCGTCAATTGCTGATGGCTCAATAATGATAAGGAACCTTTCAGATGAGATAGATTTTGTAAGGCGGTACTGTGAACTCCAGAAACTGAGATTCAGGGAGAGATTTACTTATTCGGTCGACATCAGTGAGGGTACCGATATGCAGCGTCAGTTGCCGAAGATGACAATCCAGACTTTTGTCGAGAACTCAGTCAAGCATGGCATTGAAAACAGAAAGAAAGGAGGAAGCATAGGGGTAAGGGTGGAACATCTGAATGATGCCCTGCTGATTGTCGTTTCGGATAATGGTGTGGGAAGGGAAGCTGCTGCAGCTTCGGGTAAAAAGGGATTCGGTCAGGGAATCAGGACAATTGAACGCATTTTTGAATTCATGAACAGGTTCAACAGGGAGAAGGCCGGTTTTGAGATACATGATCTTTTCGATGCGTCGGGCAATGCGGCCGGAACCGAAATCAGGATTATCGTACCCGGCAGTTACAGGTTTGATGTTCCTGAAGGTAAAGAAGCAAAAGAGAACGAAAGAAACACCAGGTAGTCAGAGTCTGCCGGTCTGTTGGACAAAAATTCCGGGAGTGGAAATTGAAATAAAGCAGAAAGACAATGAGCAGAATTAAAACAAGGAATATACTTGAGGCTGTGATCGTTGAAGATGAGCCGGAGTCCCTCAGTCTTCTGAGCAGTCTGTTGTTAACGACAGGACTGGTCGAAGTTACCGGATCGACCCGCGACCCTCTGGAGGCTGTCGGACTCATTATATCACTGACGCCCGACATTGTCTTTCTCGATATAAAGATGCCCGGGATGAACGGTTTTGAGATGTTGGATGATCTGAACAGGGTTAAATCGGTTCATCCCCATATTGTTTTCACGACAGCTTATGATGATTATGCAATAAAGGCTTTTGAATTTGCAGCTTTCGATTATCTTCTGAAGCCCATAGAGCCATCGAGGCTTAAGGATACCCTTATGAGGTGCTTCGACGACAGGGAGTCCGGCAACGTTCAGGACACATCGCTTCTTCTCAACTCGTACAGGAAATTGTTTTTCAGAAACATTTCCGGGATAATTCTGATTGAGCCGGAAGAGATTATCTATGTCGAGGCCGACGGGAATTATTCGAAGTTCTTTCTGAGCGACGGGAAGACCCAGGTTGTGACATCGCTGCTTCACAGGGTTGAGGAGCAGCTTCCGTTACGGGATTTTATAAGGGTCAGCCGGTCGGTGATAATAAATACTGCTTATCTCAAGAGGATCAACACCAAACAATCGGAGTGTGTTCTGAGCTTGAACCAGGTTGAATACAGGATCAAGGTTTCGCAGGAAAGGCTAAGGTCTCTTATAGAACAAGTCAGGGAAATGTAGTTTTGACGCTTAACTGCACTCCGTAACTGCCGGATTCTGTCCCTCGCAGGCAGGTCTGTTTTCTGGCATTCATACAAAAAAACCTGTTGTCTGCACAACCAAATGAGCCTTTCATACAGATTGGCGATGAGATTGCAAAACGAGGCCGGATTGATGTTAACTTAGAACTGTTCCTGACGAGGAACCCTTGAAATAAAATTTTACCATTCCCCTCAATTCCGGTGAAGACAACACTCCTTTTTTCCCCAATTTCCCCGGAATTACATCCCCTGCCCGTCAGACCCGATTGTAAGGCAGGGGATTCTTTTTTTCACTGCCGGGTAATTATCGTATAAGCACACGGCCTGAGTTCAGGTTTGGAATACTACAACCCTGGCATGTTTGTGACACTTCAAAAATGACATATCTTTCCCGATGCATGTAAAAAAATCCCCGGAAACAACACCCTCTGTTTCTGGCAAGTGTTTAACTTTGCTATAGCAGCAAGGAGATATTTTATCATAGGGAGTAATAATAAATCTGCGAGGTATTCGTTTTCAGAATTCCAATACAATTCGAAGTAAGACATACAGGAGGGGTCCGAAAATCCTTAAGAGAGTAAGATGTGGCAGCCGAAAAACAAATGAGTAGGCATTAAAAATTTTCTACCTATGAAAAAATTATCAGTATTGTTTCTTGCATTATTTTGTCTGTTCTCCTTTTCCGCCAATGCTCAGATTTCTGGCGGAGCCACCCTTGGGCTTCAGGCTCCTCTGGGCGATTTTGGAGATTTGGCTGATATGGGCTTTGGGATCAATCTCAACGGAAAATACATGTTCAACGAAAACATGGCCGTAGGGCTAAACCTTGGGTACAACAGGTTTGGCGGAGAAGACTTCAGTTTCGGTGACGGAGATTTTGATGTATCTTATTCGATGATCCCCATCACAGGTCTCTTCGAATACCATTTCGGAGGTGATGCGATCAAACCATATGTGGGAGGCGATCTTGGCCTTTACAGTTTCGGGGCAAAGATGAAATACGAAGGTGAATCTGAAAGCGACAGTGAGTTATACTTTGGACTGGCCCCCGTTGCAGGAATTCTTTACGACCTGAACGAAAACCTCAGGCTTTGTGCCAACATAAAACTTCACAATATTTTTGCTGAAGGTGAATCCCTCTCATGGATCGGCATCAATGCCGGAGTGGTGATCCCGCTCAACTGATCCATTGAAATAATTACTACAGAGGCCTTTCTGCATAATGAGCAGGAAGGCCTTCTTGTTAATAACAGTTTTTTGTCAAAAAATTCATGTCTTGCAGAATTTAAAAGACCTTTCTGACGTTTAAACATTACAAATGACTAAAGATGCCGTGAAACCCGCATGTAACATATACGAACATGTATGTACAATGTTCAAACATGTGGTTTCCATCAATTCTTTTAAATAAAAATTATATGATGAAAATGAAAATGAGATTTTTAAAAGGAATTATCCTGGTATTGTTTACCGGATTAATGTTTACGTCATGTTCAAAGGACTCGAATCCTGAAGAGGATATCCTGGGAATATGGAATGTTGAGGGTGTGGATTTTGATGCCACAATAGGGACAAAGTCATTGCTCCAGTACTACATGGATGAATTCTCGATGACTGAACCGCAGGCACAGGTTGTGATGGCCGCATTCGGAGCTGCCCTTGCACAGCAGTTCACTGGAACCATTGAGATCAAGGCTGACAATACTTACACAGCCACTATGGGCGACAATTCGGATACGGGAACCTGGAGCCTGAGTTCAGATAACAAGAAGCTGACCCTCGATTCTGAAGTTGATGAAACAGTTGTTCTGGATATCATCTCCCTGACATCGGCCAGTGCTGTATTGGGAATGACAGAGGATATCAGCGAAGATCTCAACGCGGATGAAGTTCCTGAGGATATTTCGGTTACAGTTGAAATGACACTCGGGAAACAGTAATCCGGGATTCTTGTCAACGATAACAGTCAGTTTATCAAAACAGCGTTTTATCGTCGTTTTGATGGACTGACTTTTTATTTTCTACAAAATCAGCTATTTACATCAAAGACAACACCCGAATTCAGGTTTACTCGCCGGCAGCCGGTAAATAAACTGAGGGAATTGACCAATAGGCTTTTCCTGCAGACAAGGGCCCTGGTAAATTTTATCAGTCGCTGTTTTTCATTGACGGAGCAGCCTTTTTTCATACCATAACAGTCATCCCGCGACCTTCCGGCGCTTGCCGGCCTAGCCTTATGCTGATACCTTTACATTGTTCCTGAAAGCAAAACGTATTTCAAAATCAATGTAAAAGGAAAGCCTTGAGAAAATTTCAGTTAAAGGGATTGGTGTTACTGGCGGCATTTATCCCGTTCATTCTGGTTTCGGAAAAGCCTGTGAAGGTTCCAAAGAGAAACACCAGAACTGATTGCAGACGGAAAATTAAAGTCGTAACCTATCCGGTATTGAAGTTTGAAAAGAAAAAATCCGGAGACAGTAAAAGCATGAAAAAATCAAAAAGAAACAGGTACTCTTTTCCTGTTTAACTTATTTATCCGGCATACTCAATTATTCCGGTTATTTCGGGCAACTCTGACCCGCAAGTATTGGTGTTTTCGCCCGGCATGATAATCCGGATTTGCATACTACCTCTTTTTTAGCCTTCCCGCGTAACTTTTTCAGTGAATCTGCGTAAAAACCGGTGTGAAGTCATTGGTTTATTGCGGGTAGTCTTGTCTTTGTTTATCAAAACAATTCAGAATGAGAAGGATAATCATTTCATGCATAATCTGTCTGATGGTCATCGCAGCCTTCACAGGTTGCGCTTCCAGCAGGAAGAACTATAATGAACTCAAAGGATTAATGCTTCTGGATAATGTTCATCTGCAAAGGAACCGGGCATTCAATTCGAAGCATAGTATCAAGGCAAGAAACGACGCCTATAAAAGGTACAAAAAGAACAGCAGGGCGCTAAACGCAAAAAGAAGGTGAAATCAGTCCCGGGATAACTGAAGCTGAAATCCGGTATCCCGATGTCGTTCTTCCCTGATTTCATCATGCCGGTGCGATATGCGGGAAAGTAATTAGACTATCTTTGGGATAAAACCCATAATCAAATGAAGCATACCGGAAAATCATTCACGGCAGTATTACTGCTTATTATATTTCTGGCCGGCAGTATAGATGCCTTGTCGCAAAAGCCCATTGAATTCGGGAAAGCTGTTATTCTGAAAGATGTCACACCCATGGCAGGTCAGAAAAACAATTCTCCTCTGAAATGGATCAATGTAAACACTGCTGAAGACACCTGGTCGAAACGCGGCAGAACGCTGATCTGCTCCGGTCACCCGATTGGCGTAATGCGGTCGGAAAAGGAATATGAAAACTTCATACTGCATGTTGAATGGATGCACGTTGAACCTGGAGGCAACTCAGGGGTATTTGTATGGTCGGATGCAAATCCCGACGAAAAATCGAGGCTCCCGAATGGTGTTGAGGTTCAGATGCTCGAACTTGACTGGGTCACCCTGAACACAAGGGACGGAGTGGTTCCCCCGATAGCCTATGTGCATGGAGAGCTGTTTGGGGTAAACGGAGTTACAACCACGCCCGACAATCCCCGCGGGACAAGGAGCAAGTCGGTTGAGAACCGGTGCAAGGGGAAGGGAGAGTGGAATGTTTACGATGTCGTCTGCATCGATGGCGTCATAAAGCTCTCGGTGAACGGGAAGGTTGTTAACGGCATCACCAATTCATCAAAACGGAAGGGATACCTGTGCCTGGAGTCGGAGGGAGCGGAGATACATTTTCGAAACCTTAAGATCATTGAGCTACCTGCTGGAGTCACAAGTAGGCAGTAGGCAGTTAAGTCTCTCAGTCTTCTTCCCGCCTCACGCCGCATACCGCGTACCGCTCGACCTTTCAGAAAGACAGAATCATTCTTAAGTATAGATTTCTTCCTGGTTCAACGCTTATATTTCCCCTGTTGGTTGAAAGATGGCTTGTATAGCTGCGGTCGGTGATATTTTCGATTCCTGCAAACATCTGCAGCCTGGCATTTCCAATGTTTATAGCCGTTGAGTTCAGTGCAAGGTCGAGGCGGGTGAATCCGCCGGTTTCCTTCTCCCCTTCAGCTATATTATCCTGTTTTGAAGCACCAACAAGGGTCAGTTCGGCTGAACCGATCCTGTTATTCGTATAACGGATGCCGAGGCGGCCGTTAAGCGGGGGGATCTGAGGAAGGTAGGTATCGGCCTGGGTATCTTTGCCGCGAACATATGCTCCGGTTCCTGTTAAAACAAAATCAGAATGGAAGTTGTACTGAAATCCAAAATCAAATCCGTAGAGGAAAGCCTTGCTTACATTTGCGTTGACAAGTGCGGGAAGAGTGTCGGTTAAACCTTCGGAGGCTCCTGTATTAATAGTATAAATAAACTCACCCGGAGTCTCAACTATCATATTCTGGATCCTGTTTGCAAAGACGTCGGCCTGAAAGTTGAATTTTGACTTCCATACCCTTAACCCGAGATTGCCGGAATAACCGCTCTCCGGTTCAAGTTCCGTGTTGCCAAGGCGGACATAATTACCAAGATCAATATATTTGAACAGTTCCTCAAGCGACGGTGCCCTGAATGAACGGGCGAAGCTGAACGAAAGGTCGGTTTTATCAGCCAGTCTGTAGAGAAGTCCGGCATTTGCACTCCAGGAAATACCTGAGTTGCTGCCTGCCTCGAAAGTTATTCTCTGATTGGGGGGCGAATCATTTCTTACCCCGTTTGTAATAAGGTAGTCAATGTCACGGCCCTGTTCGTTACTGACTTTTATCTGATCCATTCGTCCTCCGATTATCAGGGTCATCCTGTCGTCAAGAAGTTTTGTCTCGTCCTGTATGAATATCCCTGCACTGGCAAAAGTTGACTCTGGAGTAGGGGTTTCCCCGCGCACCAGGTTATTGGTCTTCAGAATGTCGCCTTCCATGTTAAGTACGTCCACCCTGATGTTTTTCAGGCGTTCAGTGAAAAGATCCCTTGCCCATACGTCTGCTCCGGCGATGAGGGTATTGTTTTCAGACAGCTTCCATCTGCCCTGCAGTTTTCCTCCCCGGGTGAAATGTTCCCCTACGGGAAGGAAGAGTTCAGGTGTTATCCGCTGATAACCCGTGGGTGTTTCATTAAGCGTAACTGTATTTGGGATCAATGAAACATCCCGCTGGATATACTGCATGAAAAAACTCAGCTTTATCGATTCAAGTCTTTTACCCGGATTTTTAATCTCATAGCCTGCTGACAACAGCTGTCTCCCAATATCAGTATATGTTGCCTCAGCGGGTCCAGGGAATGCGTCGCCCCCCGGGATGCCTACATTGGTCGACCAGTTGCGCTGGTACTGGATGTTGAACTGATGGTTTGGCAGAGGTTTGATCCCGATCTTTGCGGCTATGTTATTTGTAGTGAACTGGCTGTTGGGCAGGGTGCCTTCCGGAGTTCGCATGTCATCAGCCTTGCCATAGGAGCCACTTACCCTGAGGAACCACTTTTGTGAACCGGTGTTTATATCTGCATGATTCATTAACAGCTTATTGGCTGAGGAAAAGCCGGAACTGACATTTCCCGACAGATAAGTCTTGTCTGAAAAGTGACCGTCCTTTGTGATTATGTTTACAATTCCGCCCATGGCTCCGGTGCCATAAAGCGACGACTGAGCGCCTTTAACCACTTCCACCTTTTCGATGTCGTTAACATCAATCATGCTGAGTGAAGCCGTGAGGTCGTTTGCCGTTTCCACCCGGTTGCCGTCGATAAGTGTCACCAGCCGGTTTTCACTGAAACCGCGGATATTTATATTGGTAGCCCACACACCATCGTTGCCCATGGCGATACCCGGTTCTGTGGCAAGAACATTTGACAGGGTGAGTGATGATAGTTTTTTATATTTTAATGACCCGACAACAGTAATGGGAGCAGGCAGATCCCTTGCCTGCCGGTTGACCATAAGGCTGGCAACCTCCACTTCACCAAGGTTTACCGGCTGTGATGCCAGCAGGATATCACGGTGCAGGTCGCCGGTTACATTTAATTCCTGAACTAAGGGAGTATAGCCAAGCATTCTTATTACAAGGCGGTAGTTGCCGGACGACAGGGAAAAGAACAACCGTCCTCTGACATCTGATACTTCGGCATGAGCAGCCTTATCAGTTCCTCCGGTGGAGGTCACCTCAGCCACAACACCTTCAAGTGTCTTGTTGTTTGCTGAATCACGAACCACAACCTGAAGTGAGTGATTCTGCCCGAAAGAGCTCAGGGATAAAAATAACGCAAGGAAAAACGTAAGGAAGAAATTTCTATTCATCATTTAAATTCTTTAAGAGTACCGATTTGACCTGAATTCCGCTTAAGCGGCCCAACTGGCCTGTAAGTGAGCCAATCTGATCGGTGGTACCTTCAAGAATAAGAGAGATGATGCTTTCGCCATTGCTGCGGGGCAGGCCCTGGCGACCGATAATTATACTGGAATGCTTCGAAATGATTTCGTTCAGTTCCTGAACACTTTCGCGCGTCTGAATCAGAATGATTGCAGATCCAATTCTCTTTTCCATCAGAATACCTCCGGATTGGATTTTAAGTTTAACCTGCTCGTCCTTGAATCTCCTGACGACGTTGCGGATGCCACCGGGAGTGCTTCTCAGACCTGAGAGGGTCTATTGTTAATTATTTCACAAAGGTTGTGATTTTATTTGAGAATACAAAGAGGAGCGGGTTTTATTAAAAGAAAACATGTGAAAAATGATGACAGAATTCCCCGAATAGATAGTTTTGCATCAGAAACTTATGAGATGCTGAAAAAGCTGTCGTGCATATTATTATTTGTTTTACTGCTTTACGGATGCGGAAGCCGGAAGGGGAACAAAGCAGGCGGTGCGGATTACACTATTGCAGCCCTGAAAGGTCCTTCGGCCATGGGGATGATAAGGCTGATCGACAGTCTGGGCCGCGGCTCGGGGCATTCTGTGGAGGTGCAGATACTTAATGAACCGCTTCAGGTCCGTAAAATGATGCTCGACGGTACGGCCGATTTTGCAATCCTCCCGACCACTATGGCAGCCATAATGTACAACAAGGGACTGAAATACAAGTTGATTGGCATCCCATGCTGGGGAACTTTATATCTTGCCGGAAGCGATACCCTTGTAAGGCGTTGGGAAGATCTCAGGAGCAGGCGTATTAATGTTATGGCCAGGGGAATGACTCCCGATGTGATGTTCAGGCATCTTCTCGTCAAAAATGGCCTCGATCCCGACAGGGATGTTATTCTTGACTACAGTTTCCCCACCCATATCGATCTTGCAAATGCGGTGGCTGCGGGGCAGGCTGCACTTGGAATACTCTCCGAACCATTGGCCAGCCTGGTTACCCTGAAAAACAGGGATATCCGGATTATCTTCAATCTGGAGACAGAATGGAGCATAAAAGAAGATATTGAAATTACGGAGACAGCTTTTCTTGGCAGTGAAAGCGTACTCAGGCATGAACCTGAACTTGTTGAAAAGATTATAGATTCGTACAGGCATTCTTCCGATTGGGTGAATCAATATCCCGACAGTGCGGCCGTTCTGATTGTACGGTACGGAATTCTTCCCGACACTGCTGTTGCAGCCCATGCCATACCCGGATCAAATCTCAGGTTTATAAGGGCAGCCGAAGTGGAAGCTGAAATTGAGGACTATCTGAATGTTTTTTATAAATTGAATCCCGATATAGTCGGAGGGAAATTGCCCGATGAAAGTTTCATTTACAGGTAAAAAATTCATAAGCCTGGCTTCAGTGATCTGTATGATAATCATATGGAAGATACTGTCATTGAACTTCAATTCCGATTTCGTGCTCCCTTCGCCTGAGAAAACCCTGATTACAACTCTGACTTTATTCGGCGACGGCAGGTTTCTGGAGATAGTCGGCACAACAGTCTCAAGAGGACTTATTGGCTTCATCATATCAGTTATTTTCGGAATAGGAACAGGAATCCTGACCGGACTGAATCCATATGCTGATGCATTCCTGAGGCCGGTACTTGTGACCATCCGTTCAGTACCGGTGATTTCGATAATTCTTCTGGCCCTTATCTGGCTTGATTCCGGTTCGGTTCCTGTGTTTATAGGGATGCTTACAATGTTCCCCTTCATCACCACCAATGTAAGCGATGGCATCAGGAGCATAGACAGAGACCTCGTTACTATGGCGGAATTCTATAAGGTTAAGAGGGAAAGGATCATACGCGAATTATATATCCCGGCAATAACGCCTTTCATTGTCAGCGGCGCATCGAGCGCCCTGGGAATAGGATGGAGAGCAATCATTATAGGTGAAGTACTCAGTCAGCCGGAATACGGGATTGGCACCATGATGCAAAATGCACAGACCTTTTTGAATATTGATGCAGTGATAGCCTGGACTATTGTTGCAGTGCTCATCAGCTACGGATTTGAGAAAATTATCAGATTGATTGAACGCAAATTTATAACCTGGAGAACCTGAATATGAGTCTGGAAATCAAAGGGCTTAATAAGAAATTCGATAATCTTTCACTTTTCAGTGACTTCAGCATTGAATTTCAGGAAGGAACGATAACCTGTATCCTTGGTCCTTCGGGTTGCGGCAAAACCACCTTGTTAAACATTATCGGAGACACGATTAAACCCGACAGCGGTCAACTGTCAGGCTTCAGGGGGAAGACAATCTCCTATATCTTTCAGGATCCGAGGCTGCTTCCATGGAAGACTGTTGAGGAAAACATCGACTTTGTTTTAACCAGGGAAATGCCTGCCGATCAGCGTCACAGGATCACCGGACAGCTCATCAGGCTTATGGAGCTTGAAGATTTTGCCGGCTTTTACCCCTCGAAGCTTAGCGGAGGGATGAGGCAAAGAGTTTCAATAGCCAGGGCTTTTGCATACCCTTCCGAGATAATTTTGATGGATGAACCGCTCAAGGGGCTCGATATTAAGTTGAAATTAAACCTCATACGGATTTTTTCGCGCATGTGGCAGGCCGACAAAAGGACTGTAATTTTTGTGACTCACGATGTCGATGAAGCACTCCTCCTTGGAAGTGACATTATAGTACTGAGTCGTGCCCCTGCCAGGATCATTCATAAAAAGCAGATTGACATTCCGTTTGAGAATCGGTCGCTGGAATCAGATTATTTCAGGGAATTGGAAAAAAACCTGATGATTGCACTGGGGAATTAGGCGTGAGGCGTGAGTGACCTGCACGACACTTCTTCGCTGAAGCTACTAAGTGCAAAGCCTGCACGACCTGACGCTAACGGTCTGTCTCCCCGGCTGTTTGCAGTAATTTCGTCGAATATGGTGAAATCCACGGAACCGTCTCCTGTAACATCGCAGGCTGAAAAAGGTTCATGGGAATGTGTTCGACCGACTGAGTCGCCGGGACGAGCTACTTAATAGAAAATGTTTATTCTGATTATGTTCTTATGCACAATTCGTATTTATACTCCTCTCTTTTTTGTAATTTTTTCTTTGATGCTATCTACAGCACTATACACAACTGGGACCAGAAAAACTGTAAGAACCAAAGATGAAAGAAGACCGCCGATAATTACCCATGCCATTCCGTTTTTCCATTCACTGGCTGTTCCCTGAGCAAGTGCAATAGGTAGCATTCCTATTGCCATTGCAAGTGTTGTCATTAAAATCGGGCGCATGCGTTCTTTCCCTGCAATAATAAGGGCTTCCTTAAAATGTTTGCCCCCGGCTTTAAGCTGATTGGTGAAATCCACAATCAGAATCGCATTTTTTGTAACAAGCCCCATAAGCATTATCAGTCCTAAAAGTGCAAATAATGTGATGTCGTTTCCCGTCAGGTTCAGGGCAAGAAAAGCCCCGATGGCAGCAACCGGAATACCGAACAAGGCCACAAAGGGGTAGACGTAACTGTCGTACAGGGCTACCATAATAAGGTAAATGAGAATGAACGAAATCAATAGAACAGAACCCAGTGCTCCAAAGCTTTCGTTTTGAGTTTTAATATCACCACCCCATGTAAGCTGAACTCCTTCGGGTAAAGGATGAGCATCGAGGTAAGCCATCACATCATCGGCGAGCGTTCCTGAGGGCCTTCCAAATGATTCTGCAGTAAGGGTTACTGATGTCTGCCTGTCGAGCCGCTCGAGCAGCGATGGTGAATGGTCTTGTACTATTTCGGAAAATTGAGAAACTTCAACCGGCAGATTCATCGGATTAACGATAATGAGGTTTTGCACATCCTCGAAGTTTTTGCGGTTGAAGTCGTCGAGCCGGATGCGCACCGGATATTCTTTTCCTTTCTCTGTAAGTGTTGCATCTTCATTTCCGGTAAAAGCAGTACGTAAATTCAAGCCCACATAAGCTGTGTTTAGGCCAAGCCGCTGCATTTTATCTTTATCGGGAATAACCTTATATTCAGGATTTCCCTGTACCACAGAGAGCTGCACATTGTCAGCACCGGGAATTTGCTCAATTACTGCCTGCAGTTCTTCCGATGCTGCCATCACCTCCCCCTGGTTGGCACCGCTTAAAGCAAATTTTATCGGAGCCGACTTCGGAAGCAAACCGATTACAGCCATCGAAAAGTTAATGCCTGTGAATTCCGACTCCAGTTCATTGCGCAGCGATTTCATAAAATCCTCTGTTTTTGTATCCCGTTCGGTTTCAGGTTTTAACTGGATTGTAAATTCAGATTTATTGGCTGAGCCAACACCAAGACTACCGATTCCGGTACCCGGACCGGCGATATTGCTGAAAAGTGTGGCAACTTCGTCGTGCTGAAGAATGTAGTTTTCAACCTGCTGCGAAACAATATTGTTTTGCTGAACTGTAATGGTTTTATCAAATTCAAGATTCAGGCGGAATTTTCCCTGGTCACCGGTCGACATCATTTCTTTTCCGATAATTCCCTGTTTCATCATACCGGCGGTAAAGACCAGCAATAATATTATTATTCCGGCAAAGATCAGTTTGTGGTTTAACACCCATTTCAGCAGTCTTCCATACCATTGAATAAACGTCTCCAGCTGGTGCTCGAACCAGAGTAAAAACCGGTTAAAAATATTGGTGGGTTGCATCTCCTCTTTTTTACCGATTCGGGATGTCAGCCACGGGGTAAGTGTAAAGCCAACCAGTAAGCTGGTAAGGGTAGAGGTAATAACAACTATAGAAAACTGTTTCAGCATATCGGAAATGAAAACCTGCAGGAACAGGATCGGGAGAAAGACCACCACAATGGTCAGGGTAATAGAGAGTGCCGAAAAGCCAATTTCCATTCGCCCGTCAATCGAGGCCTTTCTTTTTTCTTTCCCCATATCAAGGTGACGTTGAATATTTTCCAGAATCACTATGGCGTCATCCACCAGGATTCCGATGATCAGCGACATAGCCAGCAAAGTCATCAGGTTGAGGGTATACCCGAACAGCCACATCACTGCAAAAGCCGTTACCAGTGAGGTGGGTATGGAAATCAGCACAATTAATGAATTCCTGTAACTTTTCAGGAAGAGCAGCATCACTATCGACACCAGAATAACTGCCAGTATCAGATCGTGGACAACCGATTTTACAGCAGCAATTGTATTGTTGGTTGAATCATCGGCAACAATGAATTTAACTCCTGCCTCTTTGTTTTGTTCTTCAATGTGTTGAAGTTTTTCACGGACCAGTTCCGAAACGTCTACGGCATTGGCATCCCCTTGCTTTTTTATAAGCAAGCCAATACCATTTTCCCCGTTGTACCGGCTTACCGAAGCAATTTCCTTCACACCGTCGGTAACAGTGGCCACATCTTTTACGTACACCGGGCTTCCGGGGAGCGGCATTCCAACCTGCACATTCATTATATCTGTAACAGTGGCAAACTTGCCTGTCAGGCGAACCGGATTGTTTTCTTTTTCAGACTGGACCTTGCCGGCGGGCAAATCAAGCCCGGAACGGTTGATGGATTCAACCACCTGCAAAAGCGAAATTTTATAAAGTTTTAATTTATCCTGATCGACTTTAACTTGTATCTCACGTTCCTCCCCACCTAAAAGTGTAATTTCAGCTACCCCTTTTAACTGCTGTATTTGCGGGAGAAAATCGTCTTTCATTTTCTGATAGAACTCCGTTTCGGGCAGGTTACTGGTTGCGCTAATGGATATGATGGGCAAATCATTGGGAGAAACCTTACTCATCACCGGACTTTGAATGTCGGCTGGCAGATCTTTCCGGATATTGTCGATATAGCGCTGTGCATCCTGCATGGCATTGTCAACATTTGTTCCGTATTTCAGATTGGCAATAATTACCGAAGCATTTGGCATCGATTTGGTTTCGAGGTAATCCACCCCTTCAAGATTGGACAAAGCATCTTCAATTTTTCTCGAAACCGAGGTTTCCACTTCCTGTGGTTCGGCACCCGGATACATGGTTCTGATCACCACCACCGGTTGATTAAAATCAGGAAGTAACTCATAACTCAGGTTTTTATAGCCAATAATTCCGAGCAGTGTAAACACACCAAAAAGAACGATAATGAGTGAAGGCCGTTTTATAGAAATTTCTGTAATATTCATGTCGTTAATTATTTAAGGATTACATTGGCTCCGTTGTACAAATTGATAAAACCACTGGTGACAATTACGTCTCCCTCGGTTAATCCCTGCGCCACTACCACCTTGTTTTCAATTCTGTCTGAAACAGTGATGTCCTGCAACCGGGCTTTCCCGTTTTTTATAAGATATACCTGCGGATTAATTGTAGTTCCAACCAGGGCCGCAGCAGGAATTGTAATTTGAGTTGAGCTGCTTCTGGTGTTCAGATGAACTTTGCCAAACATCCCCGATTTTATAATCAAATCATTTGAATTTTTTACTGCCAGCCGGATCGTAAAACTGTTTCCCATATTTGCCTTACTTCCAACTACTACAACCGTCCCGTTGAGGAGAATTTCAGGGTGAACATCGACTGAAACTCTTGAGCCCTGACCCTCTTTAAATCTGGACAGATCCTTCTCCGGTACATTAACAGTAAAATTAAGGTTAGAAATATCGGTGATTTGCAAAAGGGGCATTCCCGGAGCAGCAAAAGCACCTTCTTCGGTAAGTTTAGCTGTAACAATTCCGTTAAATGGTGCACGAATCGTGGTTTTGCTGATTTGCTCCATTATAGTGGCTTCCTGCACTTTTGCCGATTTCAATCCCAGTTCTGCTTTTTCGAGTTGAACGCCCTGAATGGCATTTGCTTCGGCCAGAACAGTAAATCGTTTCACATCCTTTTCCAATCCTTCAATTTGCAGTCCGATGCTTTGTAACTGAAGTTTCAGCAAGGAATTGTCGAGCTGGATTACTGTTTGTCCCTTTTGTACACTGCTTCCCAGATCAACCAGAACGTTATTCACTTTTCCCTGGATATCGGCACTGATTTTACTCTCCCTGACGGCTTCAAAATAACCCGGGAAAACACTTACAGCTTCCGGATTTTCAGATTTAACGGAAATAGTCTGAACACTGACTGGTTTTTCCTTATCGAATTGATAAACCCTTTTTTGGGCGGTTTCCTTGTTGCTTTTCAATATAAACACTGTAAAAGCAAGAATAGCAAGTGCCAGAATGACATAAATGATTTTTTTAATCATGACATTGGGTTTTAATTATTTAATGAAATATTCCCGGTTAATTTTTTAAGCTCCAGATCGGCTTTCAGATAATCGATTATGGCCGATAAATTGCTTTGCTGAGCCTGCCGAAGCGCATTGTCGGCCATTAAAATTTCAGTGAGATTTGCCATTCCTTCCTTTTGTTGTAAAATCATTTCATCATAAATTGTTTTTGCCAGGGTAATCTGGCCGTAAGTATCTTCGATGATTTGTTTTGTGATAAGTCGTTTATGAGTTGCATTTTCAACCAGCATATTATTCTGTTCAGTCACATTGCGTATCTGGAGCTCACTGTTTGTTATTTCGATTTTCTTCTGATTGATTTTTTGTCTGGTAACCATTCCGTTAAAAATCGGAATTGAGACCTGGATTCCGACAATACTGTTCGGGAAAAACTTTAGAAAAGCATTGGGGCTTTCATCGTAGCCAAATCCGGTTTGACCGTAAATTCCATACAAGGAGACAGAAGGCAGACGTGAATTTTTCAAGATGCTTAGTTCACCGGACAAGAGTTTATTTTGAGTATAGGCAATTTTAAGATCAATGGGCTGATCAGCTGAATATTCAGTATTGGATTTATTCAAAATTTCGGTTTCAATTTCTATTATTTCCTTTAGCGGAATTCCCATCGAGAATTTCAGTGCATTCATAACCTGTTCCAGATTGCTGCCTGCAGATTCAAGCTGGGTTATCAATTGTTCCTTTTGCAATTCAACTTTCGTAACATCACTTTTTTTAATCATTTGTTGCGAATAAAGCAATTGCAGGTTTTCAAGAAGCTTTTGTGTGTTATCCAGATTCACTTCCATGAATTTGAACTGGTGCATTAGAATCTGAGCGTTGTAATACAGGTTCGATATTTCGAAGAAGACCAGTTCTTCAGTTTTTTTATACTGTTGCTCAGCTAAATCTGAAGCAATTCGCGTTGACTGAATAGCTCCGTATACCATCGGATTGTATAAGGGAAGGGCAAACTGAATGTTTGTACTTATGTTATGCGGCACCCCCATTTGTATTTCTTTGAACGTCCCTTCCGGACCGCCAAATGCAGATTGCGGCATAAGTTGATATGGCAAATCCGGAAAGTATTTGTAATCGGCATTCAGGGTTACTTTTGGGAGTAAACCGGCTTTAGCCTCACGTTGTCTTTCTGATCCGAGCTCGACGTTATTTCGGCTCATCTGCAGATTTTTATTGTAAATCTGCGCTGTGTCAATACACTGTTGCAGTGTCCAGGTTTGTGCATTTCCCGATGCAGAGAGACTAATTAAGAACAGTGTAAGCAACCATAATCTATGTATGTGAATGCTCACCAACTTTTTGTTCCAAATTTTTTTGCTTTTCATGATTTCTAATCATTTAAAATTTTCAGTTTTTTCAATTCAGGAATCATTTCATTCATGCGTTGTTCGTCTTTCATAATCAAACCGAAACCTGAAAGGATTTTTTTTACCAGTGATTTGGTAGTCCGTTTGGTTTTAAATGTGTTATCCTTTTTCCCGTTATTAATAACATTGGTCAGGTAGTCCTCAGCAATGTGTTTTATGTGCAGGACAGATTTTTTAACATCCTCTTCTTTATTAATCAGGCTTTTATCGAAAACAAGTGACAGGTAATATGGTTTCTGCAAAAAAAGAGAATGCAATCCCTTGAATAGTGACTTAAGTTCCGATTCGGGATTTGACTTTTGGGTTTTGATTTCCTTTATAAGTTCATTAAGATCAACTTCAAATGTCCTAAGAAGTGTGAGAATAATATCCTCATCTTTTGAGATCTGATTATGGAGATGGTTTTCCTGTACATTCAGTTTCAGTGCAAGATTTTGAATAGTAAGGGTTTCCAATCCTGTGTCAAGGATAATTCCTGCTGCTTTGTCTATTATGGCTGAATTTTTTATTTCCATTATTTATCCTGAGTTAGTAAATATTCACAAACCTGTATAATTAAAAAAATTTAAAACTATTATGTATTTAGCTTTATTATTTGCCAGGGCGCTTTTACAACCATAATTCCTGCAACCCGGGATGTAGAAAAAACATCACCAGCTAATAAGTGTTGGTTCAATGCCACTCCAGGCGGCAAATTAGTGTACCTGCACTTTCCGGATTCTCTATCGAGAAGAATCGGGACATCTGCTTTGAACGGTGCAACCTCAATTTCTAAGTCAGTTGATTTAATGATTTTCATATACTTTAGTCTTAGTCGATTCAGATAACAATACTGTTTTTATGGAATTGGAAAGTTCATCTCCTTTTTTCTCCAGGTTGAAAGAATAGTTCGACATCTGCCATTGTTTTACAAACAACCGGAGTGATCCCATAACAATAACTGCCAGATGTTTTGCTTCAACATCGGTTCGTAGCTCGCCATTTTCCTGTCCGGATTTTATGATTTGAGTTAAAACATTAAAGCTGCCCTTCATTATTTCCGATACTTTTTCCACAAGAATCGGCTCGTTCCGAAAAAGTTCCTCAGAAAAAATTACGGCAACCAATGATGGGGATGCGGTAAATATTCTGAACTGATTGGAGAACAGATTATTTATCTTAGTGACGACATCGCTTTCGGAATTCAGTTCATCCGAAAAAAGCCTTTCGGTATTTTCTTTAAAGTAATTTAAAATGCCTGTCAGAATCTGTATCTTATTTTCGTAATGCCTGTATATTGCCGATTCTGAAAAACCAATCTTCTTTGCCAGATTCTTGATGGTTAGTCCCTGAATCCCGCTTTCCGAGATTAAATCCAGCGATACTACTATTATCTGTTTTTGCCTGTCCGACATTTCTATTGTCATTTCTTTTATCGTTTGAAATAAGTAAGTGAATATTCACACACAAAGATAAGACTATTAATCTGAATATTCCAAATAATTTTTAATGTTTTTTTCAAGTATTGGGATTTATAAGTATGAAACTATTGATATGCAGGCGATTAAAAATCATTTATTTTATGGCCTGAGGTCAGTCTGAAGAATAAAATTGAACCTGAATAAAATCTATATGCAGTGAAGTAATTATGAAATTATCATCATAGGCTTAAAAGGCGCCATGCATCAGTTTCTGCAGAAGGATATGGAACTTTTTATCTTAAAGCGGATAAATAATTCATGACCAACATTTTTGACAGGATGTAAGGAGAATATTGCTTCTGCAGCCAATATGATTTATCTTTATCATGTTAAAGAATTAATCTGATATACCTCTCTCATATGAAAATATTTACTGCCACCCTGATTATCACCGGATTGCTCTATCTCCCCGGACAAAAATGCAGGCAGGAAAAAACATCCGTGAGCAGTTCTGAAGGTTTAGAGATCCGCGGGATATACGGAAGTCCCAATGCATTCTGGAATAAGGGGATAAGTCTGAGTCAGCTCAATGTGAATTCAGTTTTTGTAAACTGGAAGGCCATCAATGAAAAGATGATGGAACGGGCAGGGGAGGAGGGATTAAAAGTGTTTGCCGAGTTTCCTGTTCTTAACGGTAAGGGATATGTTGAAACCCATCCGGAAGCCTGGGCAATTAACAGGTTTGGAAATAAAGTCGAACCTGCATCGTGGTTCATGGGAGTTTGTCCGACCGAACCGGGTTTCAGGGAGTACAGGATGAATGAGCTGAAAGGACTGCTGGGGAAATTCGATCTCGGCGGCATCTGGATGGACTATGTTCACTGGCATGCCCAGTTTGAAGAGCCGGAGCCGATCCTGCCGGAGACCTGCTTTTGTGATAACTGCATAAGGTCGTTTGAGACTGCAACGGGCATTGATGTTCCCGATCTTGCCGCAAAAGAAAAGGCGGATTGGATTCTTGATGAGCACGACAGCCTTTGGCGAGACTGGAGGTGTTCGGTTATTGCAGGCTGGGTATCCGAAACCAGGAAGATAATAAAGGAAGACAATCCGGATGCGCTTCTTGGCATTTATCACTGTCCGTGGGATGATACGGAATATGACGGAGCCAGGCGCCGCATACTCGGTCTGGACTACGATATGCTAAAGAGTTTAACTGATGTATTCTCTCCGATGGTTTACCATGGCCGGATGGGGAGGGATGCAGAATGGGTCAGGGAAAACATTGAGTGGTTCTGCACCAGGCTTGAGGTAAAACCCGGGGAATTTCCCAAAGTCTGGCCGATAGTTCAGGCTTATGATGATCCCGGGGTAATATCTGCAGAAGAATTTGGCCGGGTCCTTCGCTATGGCGCCGGAGCCGGATCGACAGGTGTTATGATGTTCACAACCAATGCCGTGGCAGAAAGTCCTGCAAAGTCTGAAATTATGAAGCAGATTTATTCTGAGCCTGGCTCCGTGAGGTAGGATTGTTACTGCCTCAGATGTTGGTTTGAAACGGTTGACTTCATCAAAAGAGCCTGCAGGGTGATGTTTATCATAAACCGAAACTTATCAACCCTTCAGGCCTGTCTGAATAATATGATTTATTATTTTTGAAAACACAGAACTCATTGGAAACCACTAAAAAATGCAGTCATGAAGAAAATCAACCGCAGAACATTTTTAGGGAACGGAGTTGCAGCCGCAGCCGTTGTTACTGTAGGAAAGACATTCGATGCAAAGGGAAGCGAGAAGTCTGTCCCTCTGAAGAAGAACAATGAAGACCCGTTTAATCCGGTTACT
Source organism: Bacteroidales bacterium (assembly GCA_034004115.1). GTDB lineage: Bacteria > Bacteroidota > Bacteroidia > Bacteroidales > VadinHA17 > LD21. The sequence goes on from JAVEXG010000034.1 coordinate 24,631, forward strand.
TTCAGTGCAATGCCGACAAGGTCGTTCGGCCGGACTGGCTACAAGGTAGGGATTTTCAGTCTGGGCGGCCAGGCCACCCTCGAGATCAAGGGGAAGGAAGAAGAGTCGGAGAAGATTATCAACCGGGCCATAGACCTGGGGATCAACTATATCGATACGGCAGCTTCGTACGGACAGGGTGTCAGCCAGTTGAATATCGGGAGGGTGATGAAGACAAGAAGGGGCGAGGTCTGGCTTTCCACAAAAACCCACGACCGCACCTATGACGGATCGATGCGTCTGCTGGAGGAGAGTCTTAAGAATCTTCAGACCGACCATCTCGACTTATGGCAGCTGCACAATGTTCAGCGGCAGGAACAGGTTGACCAGATTTTTGCACCCGACGGAGCAATAAAGGCCATGGAGAAAGCAAAATCCGAAGGTATTGTAAGGAATCTGGGGATAACAGGACATTTTGAGCCGCTGGTTCTTCTTGAGGCCATAAGGCGTTATCCTTTCGATGCAATCCTTATTGCAATGAATGCTGCTGATGTGCATTATCTGAGTTTTAAGAATTACCTGTTGCCTGAAGCTCAGAATAAGGGAATGGCGATAATTGGGATGAAAGTCACCACCCGCAGCCGGATCCTTTCCACGTGGACGCCTCCGCCGGTCGATCAGCAGACTGATGCGCGACTGAGGACGCCGATACCCGGAACCATCAATATTAAGGAAGCACTCACATATAACATGAGTCTGCCCGTGAGCACTACGATTATTGGGGTAGACAATATTGCCCAGCTCGAGGAAAATGTGAAGATAGCTTCGGAGTTCACGCCGTTGAGTCAGGCGCAGATGGAGGAAATAGAATTCAAGACGCTGCCGGTTGTGAGGCAGGCGCTTTACTTCAGGAGGTGGGATATCGGGGTGTAGTTTGAAGAGAAGAGTTTAACCACGGAGTAAGGTGGGGGAAGAAGATAAACCACGGAGTCGCACGGAGTTTAGATCGGAGTAACACGGAGTTTAAAAAGGATTTATAAAATCCGAAATATGTTCAAGGAAAATAAAGGATTAAATTATTATTCTCTTTATTCCTTCCTTTAGTGA
>JAVEXG010000035.1:0-9943 GCA_034004115.1 Bacteroidales bacterium
TCGGTGGGAGAGCCGGCCGAGGAGATGTACCGGACCATTGAGGTTGTCAATGAGATACTTCCTGAAGACAAACCACGTTATCTGATGGGTGTCGGAACCCCGGCCAACATCCTTGAGGCAATTGAAAGGGGCATTGACATGTTCGACTGCGTGATGCCGACAAGGAACGGGAGGAACGGGATGCTGTTCACAAGTGAGGGTATTATTAATATAAAGAACCTGAAATGGGCCGCTGATTTCAGCCCGATCGATCCCTCGGGTCCCTCACAGGTGAGCCTGTCCTACTCAAAGGCATACCTGAGGCATCTGATTATTTCGGGAGAGATACTGGGATCGCAGATTGCAAGCATTCACAACCTCTCATTCTATCTGAAACTTGTTTCGGAAGCAAGGGAGAAAATTGAAGATGGCACTTTCAGGAAATGGAAGGACCAGATGGTAAATAAACTATCAGCCAGGGCATGAATCTTCTCAGACTTAAAATCATCGACCGGTATATAATCAGGAAGTTCCTGGGGACATTCTTTTTTGCGCTGGTGATGATCGTTTCGATAGCGGTTGTCTTTGATTTTGCTGAGAAAATCGACAACTTCATGGAAAGGGAAGCCCCTGTCAAAGCCATAATCTTCGCCTATTATTTCAATTTCATACCTTACTTCGCCACCCTCTTCTCCCCGTTGTTTGTTTTCATATCGGTGATCTTCTTCACCTCAAAGATGGCAGCAAACACCGAGATCATAGCCATTCTTAACAGCGGAATGAGTTTCAGGAGGATGATGATTCCATACTTCATCTCAGCTTTTATGATTGCTGCATTTATTATGTTCCTGACGAATTTTGTAATTCCCGCATCTAACCTGAAACGGATCGATTTTGAGGATAAATATTACCGGTCGCGGACCAGGAGAGTCCCGGTGATGAACATTCACAGGCAGGTCTACAAAAATGTTCTGGTCTATATGGAGTCTTTCAATCCAATCAGCCTGGCCGGCAGGAATTTCACAATAGAGAGGTTCAGTGAGGATGGAAAGCTTGAATCGAAGCTCTCGGGCGATATGGTAAGATATGATACTGCAACAACCAAGTGGGTGGTAGTCAACTACCGTGTCAGGGATATCACGGCAGGAGAGGATCGCATCTCCGAAGGAGAACGTATCGACACCACTCTGGCATGGTTCAGTCCCGAGGATCTTTCAATGGGTCCTGCATTTGTCGGTACAATGTCCTATGAGAGTCTCAATGAATATATCGAAAAGCTCCGGCTTCAGGGATCAGACGAGCTTAAATTGTTCCTTATAGAAAAACACAGGCGAATTGCAAATCCTTTCTCTGTATTCATTCTTACTCTTATAGGTGTATCACTGTCGTCGCGAAAGGTGAGGGGGGGTATAGGCATGAACATAGGGATAGGTCTGGGGCTGAGTTTCTCATACATACTGTTCATGCAGTTTGCATCCCAGTTCTCCCTCAAGGGTAATCTTGCCCCGGTACTGGCTATGTGGATTCCCAATATCCTTTATGCCTTTATTGCACTGGTGCTTTACAAACTTGCACCCAAGTAAGTGCGGCATCGGTTGAAAAATCTTATATTGCGTTACTTTGTATCCGGTAAATAAATTCAGAAAACACTGTAAATAATGGCGGTAAGCAAGAAAATCAGGGAACTCCAGGAAAAGAGAAAGCAGATTCTTCTCGGCGGGGGCCAGCAGGCGATAGAGAAACAAAAGGCTATGGGCAAGCGGACGGCCCGTGAGAGAATACTGGGACTGCTCGACAAGGATTCTTTCCTGGAATATGATCTGTTCGTGGAACATGATGCCCGCGATTTTGATATGGACAAGAAATCCCTTCCGAGCGACGGAGTGATAATCGGTTCCGGGACCATTCACGGTGATCCGGTCGCGGTGTATGCCCAGGATTTCACGGTTGCAGGCGGTTCGCTTGGAATGATGCATTCGAGAAAGATCACAAAGATCATGGATTATGCACTGAAGATGAGGATGCCGCTGATTGGCATCAACGATTCGGGAGGAGCAAGGATACAGGAGGGTGTAAACTCGCTGGCCGGCTATGGTGAGATATTCTTTCGCAATACAATATCGAGCGGTGTAATCCCTCAGATCTCGGTCATTCTTGGTCCATGCGCCGGAGGAGCTGTCTATTCACCTGCCCTGACCGACTTTGTTTTTGTTGTCGAGAATATTTCGAAGATGTTCATTACAGGGCCCGAAGTGATAAAAACAGTACTTGGCGAGGAAATATCAATGGAAGATCTCGGAGGTGCAAGGGTTCACAGTGAGGTAACCGGTAATGCGCATTTCTTCGCGATGAGCGAGGAGGAATGCTTTGCCCAGATCAAGCGGCTGCTTACATTTATTCCATGGAATAACGGTAAAGGCGCGAAGATTGTGGAATCGTGCGAACCCGACGCCTCTTATGATCCGGAAAAGATAGTCCCTGATGATCCGACCCTTCCTTATGATGTAAGGGATGTGATAAGGTCGGTGGTTGATAAGTCCGATTTCTTCGAGGTTATGGAAATGTACGCCCGCAACATGGTTATTGGTTTTGCCAGGATCGGAGGAGTGACAACAGGATTTGTTGCAAACCAGCCAATGGAAATGGCAGGTGTCCTCGACGTAGACTCGAGCGATAAAGCAGCCCGTTTCATCAGGTTCTGTGATGCATTCAACATTCCCATAATCACTTTTATGGACCTTCCGGGATATCTTCCCGGCGTCGATCAGGAGCATGCAGGAGTTATCAGGCATGGAGCCAAGATCCTTTATTCGTACTGTGAGGCTACCGTGCCCAAGATAACGGTTATCCTGCGAAAGGCATACGGAGGAGGTTATATTGCAATGGGTTCACGGCATCTCCGGGCCGATTTCGTTTTTGCATGGCCCGCTGCTGAAATTGCGGTAATGGGACCCGAAGGCGCTGCAAACATTATTTTCAGGAAAGAGATAATGTCATCGGACGATCCTGAAGAGATGAGGAAACAGAAAGTCGCTGAATATAAAGCCAAATTCGCCAATCCCTATGTTGCGGCCTCACGCGGATATGTTGATGCAGTGATTGAACCGGGGGAAACACGAAAGTTCCTGCTTCACGCGATAAAGTCAACGGCGAACAAGGCTGTCAAGATGATAAGCAAGAAGCATGGGAATCCACCGTTCTGATCATCATTTCAATAAGCTGAGGAGGAAACAGAATGAAAGACAAAGATACCGGAAGACTGAACATCAATTCTACCCTGTACATTACCAGGCTGAGCAATAAATTCATCAACAGGAAGCCGTGGAGCCCGGCTGAACCGGGGAGGATAATAAGCTACATCCCGGGGACTGTCCTTGATATCCTTGTAAGTGAAGGTCAGGTAGTTGAAAAGGGAGAAGATCTGATTATCCTTGAGGCGATGAAGATGCAGAACTTTATGAAATCAACTCTGGGAGGCACCATAAAAAGCATCCGCGTTAAAAAGGGCGACAAAGCAGGGAAGGGGACAGTACTGCTTGAAATAGAACCAGACTGACTATAAAGGGGATTCAAGGATCACATATTTCTCCAGGAACTCCGGGATTACGGGTTTTTCTATGTATATGCCGAATACTGTCGATCCGCTTCCCGACATTGAGCTGAACACAGCGCCCGAATCGTAAAAGGCCGATTTCAGGTCCTTTATAAGAGGATATTTCGGGAACAGTATCCCTTCAAAATCATTGACAACGGAATCTTTCCATTCCTCCACAGGTCTGCTTACTAGTTCCCTGAGGGAAGTTTCCGGCAGGGCAGGTTTGCAACCGGCATAAGCTTCCCTGGTGCCGGCCTGAATTCCGGGATTCGCCAGAACGATATAATAGCCATTCAGTATGTAGGGGGCAGGAGTCAGAATCTCTCCCCTCCCCGAGGCAAAGGCGGGTACCGATTCGATGAAGAAGGGACAGTCGCTTCCCAGGGTGGCAGCAATATCTTTCAGTTTTTGAGTATCAACCGACAGTCCGAAAATCCGGTTTATTATCAGGAGGGTTGATGCAGCGTCGGATGAGCCTCCTCCAAGACCGGCTCCGGCAGGTATCGTTTTGTGAAGGTGGATGGTGAGCCACGGAAACGGGAATGTCTCCCTGAGCTTTCTGACACTAAGCAGGACTATATTGTCATCGGGAGTGCCCGGTATACTGTTTCCGGTTATTGTAAGAAGGTCTTTCTCCGATCCCTCGGGTGCCATGACAATCTCAAGAGCGTCGCATAGACCAACCGGGTAGAAAAGCGTCTCTATGTCATGATAGCCATCAGGACGCTTTCCTGTGATCCTCAGACCCAGGTTGATCTTAGCTTTCGGAAAAACCAGCATTCGGGTGTGTTTGTCACAAAAATACCATAACGAATGGATTTTTTACGCCTAACCTTGCCTATTTGCTTTTTCAACAAGTTTTAAACAGAAAAATGTTTGTAAGATAAAAATGCATTCCGGATTATTAAGTGGGGTATTTTTTACCTTTGGTCAGCCCTGAAAAGAATCGGATAATTCTTATAAGGATCATTAAATCAGCATAATAAATAGATGGCACGACAAAAACCGGCACCACGGCCTGTTATAACACAAATGCCTGATTTCGGGAAGGTACCACCCCAGGCACTTGATATGGAGGAGGCTGTTCTCGGAGCCATAATGCTCGAGAAGGAAGCTGTGATAGCTATCCTCGACATCCTGAAACCGGCCAGTTTCTACAAGGAGGCCCACCAGAAAATTTTCAAGGCAATTACCGATCTCTCGCTGAGAGAGTATCCGGTCGACCTTTACACTGTTACTGAGGAGCTCAGAATACACAATGAGCTTGACAGCGTTGGCGGGCCGGTTTATCTGACCCAGCTCACTTCGAAAGTTGTGTCGGCGGCAAACGTCGATTACCATGCAAGGATTGTTGCCCAGAAGTATATCCAGCGCGAGCTTATAAGGGCTTCAACAGAGATCCTTAACAAGTCGTTCGATGATTCCGTTGATGTAACTGAACTTCTCGACTTTTCGGAGAACGAGCTGTTTCAGATTGCTGAGGGGAACATCAAGCGCGAGGTGTCGCCGATCAACATGGTTATCAAGGAAGCGATCCGTGAGATAGAGGAAGCCGGTAAAAGGGAGGATGCTCTGGTGGGAATTCCATCGGGTTTCACAAAACTCGACAGGCTCACCTCTGGATGGCAGAAATCGGAGCTTGTTATAATTGCTGCCCGTCCTTCGATGGGGAAAACAGCCTTTGCACTGTCGATGGCCCGTAACATGTCAATCGACCATGGAAAGAAAGTCGCCATATTTTCTTGCGAGATGTCGTCCATCCAGCTGGTTAACAGGCTTATAATTGCCGAGACCGATATACCCGGCGAAAAAATCAAGAACGGCCGTCTGACCGAGGAGGAATGGAAACAGCTCGACACCAGGATAAAAAAGCTGGTCCAGGCGCCCATCTTCATCGACGACACACCTGCAATCTCCGTGTTTGAGCTAAGGGCAAAATGCAGGCGTCTGATGGCTCAGCGGAAACTCGATCTGGTCATTGTCGACTACCTTCAGCTGATGTCGGGTCCGGAGAATGCCGGGAGCCGCGAACAGGAGGTAAGCAATATTTCACGATCGCTTAAGAGCATCGCGAAGGAACTCAATGTACCCATTCTTGCCCTTTCCCAGCTTAACAGGTCGGTTGAAATGAGGGGAGGAACCAAACGCCCTCTTCTTTCAGACTTAAGGGAATCGGGAGCCATCGAGCAGGATGCCGACATGGTTGTGTTCATTCACAGGCAGGATAAATTCGGGATCCCCACTTTCGAGGACGGCAGCTCCACAAAAGGTATTGCCGAGATCATACTGGCCAAGAACCGTAACGGTCCCGTCGACGATGTGAGGCTCAGGTTCCGCGAGGAGAAAGCGCAGTTCGTCGATATTGATGATTTTGATATTGATGCAAATCCGGCTATGGGTGAAAGCTCGCCAAGCATAACCCTGGGCTCGAAGATGAACCACGACAAGATGAGGCATCTGGGGGAAAAGTTCGATCAGGAATCGGACCTGCTTAACGAGCCGCCTTTTGCCTAGTCGATCCTCAGGGTGAATTTTACCCCGAAGTTATTGTATTGCAAGTTGTCGAACCCGGCAAAGACGCCGACCTCCCCTATGAAGAATATTTCACTGAGGCTGTAGCCTATTTCAGTATAGTGACCACGGTTCTTTGTTCCAAGGTATGAGAGTATAAGGTTCTCGCGGATCAGGGTTGTACTCAGTCCCGGAAGCAGCTTCAGCAGCAAATAGGGAGTTGTGTATCTGACATGCGCCTCACCAAAAAACTCCGGTGTGCTGAGGGAATAGTACGCCGGAAGCATGAAGGCATCGTCATAATTATTGATCAGCACCCTTACCGGCTGGGAATTGAAATGGAAGAAATCGAACCATGGCAGATTCCTGTTATCGGCAACACCACCTGTCCTTATCCTCCACCTGAATTCGCTGAATGGCCCTGTTTCACGCTGCTGCGACACTTCCAGGCGGAACATGTCGAAATGACTGTACCTGCCCGAATATGGCGAGGCAAGGTTTGCTCCGTGCTTCCAGGTGAACATGAAGGTAGGCCAGTCGGATCCCTGGGGCGACTTGTTTCCCTTGTAAACCCTGTATTTCTGATACGGCGTAAATGTAACATTTGTTACAAATTCAAAATGCTTCTGGTCCGACAGATAGCTGCCGATTCCATTTTCAGTGTTGAGATATTCATTTACCGGAGTGTTCGGGCTATATTCTCTTTTAGTTTCGAAAACAGAGAATGAAGTGGTATTGTCAAGTATCTTTCTTTCTTCATACCCTCCTTCGACGTTCAGCTTGAGTCCGTTGATAATCTCTTTTTCATATCCAAGGGTAAGATATCTGCTGTCGTAGAGCTTCATATAGTTCTTTTCCATCAGAAGTGATGTGATTGAATTTATAAGCGGATTTATTCCTCCGCCGCTTGCCATATCGTTGCTCGAGCTGCCCGTCCTGAGGTAGAACCGTGAAGGATTCATTCCCTGAATTGAGTAGTTGGCATTAACTCCCCACATGAGCTTCTCCCTGCTGAAAGCCCAGCGGAAGTCTGGATACACCGAGATGCTCCGTGAATGTTTCAGCTGTTTATTTATCCTGAAATCCAGTCCGTAGATAAAGCCGTCCACAGTATTAAAACTCAGGCTTTTCAGATTCATCAAACCCCCGTAGGTGAACCTAAGCCCGGATGTATCCGACCATGAGTGTCCTGACATGACTCTGTTGATTACAGTCTTGAAGCCGGATGGTCTTTTTTGATTTCCCTGATATGCAGCTGTATCGGTAACTGTTTTCCGGATGCCTGATGCGGCCGTTTTAATGCTGTCGCTTTTCCTGACGCTTTTAAGTTCGATCTCCGAAAGAGGAATCGGCCTTATGTCAGCCCAGTAAGCGCTGTCCTTCCTTGCGGCATCGGGTTCTATGATGTGGGTTGTGTTGTCCTTGATCTCAAGGTTTTTCACCACGCTGTCAGGTCTGGTGTTTTTTGATTCCTTATCGAGCAGCCGTCCCAGTTTCACCATATCCCGGTTTGTCAGTTCCTCTTTCCTGAGTATCCGGTTTATTTCACTCCCTGACTTCGTGACTACAGAATCGGGTTGATATCTTCCGGCGAAACCAGTGGCAAGGTCGCCTGGCTTCTGAAGTTTTTCATTGGGTAACACATCGAGGTATTTGACAGAGCTTGTGTAACCTACATCTGCCCTGAATCCGATTATCTGAAGATCGATGTCGAACTGATGGCTGACAGGCATCCAGACATCTTCCCTTACCGGAATGTAAAGCTCCCTTACTCTTATTTTCCCTGCAATGTTCTCATTTGTAAGGTCTACGCTGTGAAGGCACCAAAGGTCCTCAATGATGAAGATTGTTCCTGAAAACAATTGCTGGCTTTTCTGTCGCGGGATCACCTCAATTTTGTTTATTGTATTGTTTCCCTGGAAAGTAGTACCAATATACTTGAACTTATAGTAGGAAAAAGCCTGGGGAGAAAGAGGTGAGATAGCCAGTTCTGCAATCACGGGCTGGTAGAAGCTGGCCTGGATATATTCCATTGGCGAAATATCGTTGCCCTGATCGGGGAAGGTGCTGTTAAGGGAAATGACTCTCTGGACATACCTGTCAGGTGCTGTGAATTCGATTTCATTGTAGGACTCCAGGAAGAACGAGTCGCCTTCCTTGAGGATATCTTCATCTTCGGTAGCTTTTCCGCCTGCCGAGACATAGCTGCTTTCGCCGGTGCTTCCCATCCTCATCGATTTCTGAATGAGTTTTGGGATCCTACGTATGTACAGGTTGCCCTTTATATAGACTTCGGCTTTGTAATGATCGATGTAGTTGAGGTAATAAGGAGCCAGTCCGATTACCTTTCTCATTATTGACAGGGCGGGATCTTCGCCGGAGGGAGAGATCCTTACCTCCTGAATTTCGTAGATCTGTTCCGGAAGGACTGCGTTTTTTTCAACATCACTCTCGCCGATGCTGATGCTTTCGATAACCGGTTCATAACCCAGACTTTGAAAGAGCACCATGTAGTTTCCCGGCGGAAGCCGGAGCTCATAATCGCCCCTGGCGTTCGAGGTGGTCCCAAGCTTTATTTCATCGACATAAACCGTTGCATATCCCACAGGCTGACCTGACTGGTCGAGGATTCTGCCTTTCAGTTTCTGCGAAGCTGCAGGGATTTCAGCAAGTGCAAACAGGACCACAAGCCAGAGCATAGTCCCTCTCCGGCTTGCGAAATGTCTCCTGTAAGCGTGTCTGATCATTTTTTTCCTGCAACTATTATAACTATCTCTCCCTTTGGAGTATGATCTTTAAAGTGGCCTGCCACCGATTCAAGGGTTCCGCGGACAGTCTCCTCGTAAATCTTGGTCAGCTCCCTCGATACTGAAGCTTCACGGCCTGGTCCGAAACAGGCTGCCAGATCCTCAAGTGTTCTAACGAGGCGGTAGGGCGATTCGTAGAAAATCATGGTCCGGGCCTCATCAGTCAGGGAAGTGATCCTTTTATTCCTTCCCTTTTTTGGGGGAAGAAATCCTTCGAAGCAGAATCTCTCGCAGGGAAGTCCCGAATTTACAAGTGCCGGCAATAGAGCCGAAGCTCCGGGAAGGGTTTCGACTTCTATCCCTTTTTCAAGGCAGGTCCTTACAAGCAGGAATCCGGGGTCGGATATTCCGGGAGTGCCGGCATCGGAAATCAGGGCAGTTGTAGTGCCTGACAATATCCTTGCACAGATTGCCTCGGATGTCCTGTGTTCATTGAACATGTGATGCGACTGGACAGGAGTGCTTATTTTATAATGACCAAGCAGCTTGGCTGCCTGGCGGGTGTCTTCGGCCAGTATCAGGTCGACGCTCCCGAGAACCTCTATTGCCCTGAAAGTTATGTCTTTGAGGTTTCCGATTGGGGTGGGTACGAGGAAGAGTTTACTCATGTGCAATGAACTTGCGTTTTATCAGGTCGACGAGTTGGGTGACTGCTTCACTGCCTGAATTGTCGCCCGCGTACCCCATTATGACGGCCATGGCATCCGAAATGTTACCCACTTTTTCAAGTTTCTGGATAGCTTCATTGTATGAGTCGGTGTTGCCGTTGAATATCTCCCTGATGAACAGGAATTTGTCATTTATCCCGATTGCCTCGTCAAGGCTTGAGAGGGGTTTCGATCTGAGTATTTCAAGTACATCGTCTCCGTGTTTCCTGGTTCCGAGATTCTCATTGAAACTTTCGGGCATGCCGGCAAACTGGTCGGCTATTATTGAAAAACCTGAAGGTTTCTTATCTGAAGGCCTGGGGACCTCTTTTACAGCCTGCGGCTCAGCTTTTTCAATTACTGGTTCAACACGCGGTTCGGATTTTTCAATCACGGGTTCAACA
>JAVEXG010000035.1:10043-25710 GCA_034004115.1 Bacteroidales bacterium
GGTTCAACACGCGGTTCGGATTTTTCAATCACGGGTTCAACATACGGTTCGGCCTTTTCAGTCACGTGTTCCGCGTGAGGTTCGTGTGTCTCAGCGGGAGGGGGTGCTGTCAGGCTTATTCTTTTGATCAGAGCAATCACATCCGAAGCGCTTTTGCATTTTGATTTTGCGAGCTCAATCTGGAACTCGGGAACGCCGGGATAATTTTTCAGATCGTCAATGATTTCCCTGGCTTCATTGAGGTCCTTGATGATAATATCTATGGTTGAATTCAAATCCATGACTTCCGGTATAATATTAACGAAGCATTTTCCTTATTTTGCAAAAATAAATATTATTACTCAAGTCTTCGACTAATTGAGTTACAATTAAGTTATTCAGAAAAGGCACTGACAGGGTATGGACTTTCTCGAGAATTCAGGCAGGGTGACAGGGCGGCGCGGAACGATTGAAGTGATCACCGGCTCAATGTTTTCCGGCAAGACGGAAGAATTGATAAGGAGGCTTCGCCGGGCCCGGTTTGCAGGCCTCAGGGTTGAGATTTTCAAACCCACGGTCGATAATCGGTACTCCGGGACCATGATAGTCTCGCACGATGACAAGTCAATTTTATCCACACCCGTCGAAAATGCGTCCTCAATATTGCTGCTGGCCGATAATGTTGATGTGGTTGGGATTGATGAGGCCCAGTTTTTTGACGCTTCGGTTGTTGAGGTCTGCAACAAGCTGGCCGACAGCGGTGTGAGGGTTGTGGTTGCCGGTCTCGACATGGATTTCATGGGTAATCCCTTTGGTCCGATGCCGGCGCTTCTGTCAATAGCAGAATATATTACCAAGGTTCATGCAATCTGCATGCGTTGCGGAAGCCTGGCCCAGTTTTCCCATCGTAAGTCGGAAGAGTCACAGGTGGTCGTCCTGGGTGAAAAGGACAAGTATGAGCCTCTTTGCAGAGAGTGCTATATCAAGGCAACAAGTAAAACATAGAATGGATTATACATCATCCGATATTACTCAGATTACCGGAGGAAGCCTTACCGGTTCCGGTGACCTTATTGTAGCCGATCTTCTGATCGACAGCAGGCAGGTGAGTTACACTGAAAATACGGCTTTCATTGCAATCAGGGGAGCCAATCACGACGGGCATGATTTTATTGAGGAGCTGTACGGCAGAGGTGTAAAAGTCTTTATCGTTGAACAGCTTCCGGGGAACACAAACTTCTACCCCGATGCAGCTTTCGTCGTTTGCGGGAATACAGTTGAGGCTCTCCAACTGCTTGCAGGATCCAGACGGTCAGGCTTTAGTTCCCCCGTGATTGCTGTAACAGGAAGCGCCGGCAAGACAATAGTAAAGGAGTGGCTTGGCGACCTGCTCGGGAGAAAATTTCCGGTCATCAGGAGTCCCAGGAGCTACAATTCCCAGATCGGAGTACCTCTTTCCGTCTGGAGGCTTAATGAGAAATTCAGATTCGGGGTATTCGAGGCAGGCATCTCCTTCCCGGGCGAGATGGAGAAGCTCCAGAAGGTTATCAGGCCCGACATCGGCGTAATAACCAACATAGGGGATGCACACAACGAGAATTTCACAGGTTATGAGGCCAAGGCAGCCGAAAAGCTGAAACTGTTCGCCGGCGCTTCAACAGTGGTTTTCTGCAGGGACCACTCCCTTGTACGAAGGATGATCCTGGGCGACAGCTATCTTAATTCAATTAACCTGGTCGACTGGTCGCTTGACGACACTGAAGCAAGGATCTTCGTCAGGAAGAAAAAGAGCAAAAGCGGCTATACCGGCCTTGAAATGAAATACGACGGGAGGACCGATGATTATGTGGTCCCGTTCATCGACCGGGCATCAGTCGAGAATGCAATTACTGCTGCATGCGTGTGTCTTGTAACGGGGATGGACCCCGCCGATATTAAAACCGGCCTGGCCGGACTGATGTCGGTGGCAATGAGAATGGAGATGAAGAGCGGGATCAATAACTGCCATCTTATCGAAGACTATTATAACTCTGATCCGGGATCCCTGAAGATGGCCCTCGACTTCCTCAGATCGCAGAATAATACAAAGACAACTCTGATTCTTTCCGATTTCATCCAGAGCGGCCGGGAGGAGAAGGAGCTTTATGCCGGGGTTGCCGAACTTGTAAGAAAGACCGGGATAGACAAGTTCATCGGGATAGGGGATGCCCTTATGAGGAACAGCTCTTCATTTGATGATGATGCACGGTTTTATTATTCGACTGCGAATTTTATCGAAAGTTTTAATCCGAAAAACTTCATAAACGAAGTCATTCTTCTCAAGGGCGCGCGAAAGTTTGAATTTGAAAAGATCGCCAGGCTTCTGGAGCAGCAGGTACACATTACGGTACTCGAAATCAATCTCGATGCCATTTCGCACAATATAAACGAATTCCGCAGGTTTCTTCATCCCGAAACCCGGATCATGGCCATGGTCAAGGCTTTCGGTTACGGTTCGGGAGGCGCCGAGATTGCCTCGCTTCTCGAGTTTCATCGCGTAAGCTGTCTTGGTGTTGCTTATGCTGATGAGGGTGTTGAACTCCGAAACTCCGGTGTCAGGCTTCCGATTATTGTTATGAATCCTGATGTCTCATCGGCTGAGATTATGCTTGAACACAATCTTGAGCCTGAAATTTACAGTTTTTCCTCTCTCGGCCGGTTTGCCGAAGCTGCCGCCCGCAACGGTCTGCAGGATTATCCTGTTCACCTTAAAATCGACACCGGAATGCACAGGCTGGGATTCATGCCTGATGAACTCGGTGAACTGGCTTCAAGGATCAGGGGGCTGAGCAGCCTGAAAGTGATATCGGTTTTCTCTCATCTTGCAGCCAGTGAGGACCCTTCCTTTGATGAATTCACACTCCGGCAGATTGAACGCTTCACTGCAGCATCTGATATTATCAGGGAGGCAACCGGCTACCCCTTCCTGAGACACATCCTGAATACCTCAGGGATAATAAGATTTCCGCAGTATCAGTTCGATATGGTGAGACCGGGAATCGGGATCTACGGTGTCGGTTCATGGAAGGGAATTAACCTCAGGCCGGTAAGTCGCTTCAAGACAAAGATACTGCAGGTGAAGAAAGTTCCGGCTGGCGAGCCTGTCGGTTACGGGTGCAGGGACATATCCGACAGGGAGCGCATGATAGCCATCCTTCCTGTCGGATATGCCGACGGGCTCAGAAGGATCCTTGGAAACGGAAAAGGATCCCTGTTGGTCAAGGGCAGGAGAGTCCCGCTTGTCGGTAATATATGCATGGATATGTGCATGGTCGATGTTAGTGCGGCAGGCGTTGTGGAAGGGGATGATGCCGAGATATTCGGACCTAATATGCCGATCAGCGAAATTGCAGGGCTTTGCGAAACAATACCCTATGAAATTCTTACATCAATCCCGGCCAGGGTGAAAAGAGTATTTTACAGGGAGTAGTTGCGGATTATTGTCCTGATTCGCTTATCGCTGCCAGCCTCGTGAGATCGGTGATTTTTATCTTTCTTCCTTCAACCTGAACAAGTCCTTCTGAGATAAGACTGGCAAGGGTGCGTATTGCATTCGAAGTTGTCATGTTTGAAAGGTGTGCAAGGTCGTCCCTTGACAGAAGAGCCCTGATAGTCATGCCATCAGCCTCGGTGCCGTAAACATCTCTCAAAAGAAGGATCGATTCGGCGATTCTTCCCCTTACATGTTTCTGTGTGAGTGATATAAGCCGGTTATTTGCCAGATCGAGTTCTTCCGAAATCATTTTCATGAACCTTACGGCCAGTTCTGCATTCTGCCTGATAATTTTCGACAGTGTGACCCTCTCGAAAATCACAACGGTGGAATTTTCAAGGGCAGTGACGTTGAAAGGGAAATGGGTGTCGGAAAAAAGCGACCTGTAGCACAGAAAATTCTGTGGTTTCTGAAGCCTGACTATTTGTTCCCTGTTCCCTGCACCGATTCTTGATGTTTTGGCCTTTCCTGAGGCAAGGCACACGACTCCCTTAGGCTTGGTTTCAGCTTTTATTATTACCTTTCCTTTCCTGAAGTCGGCCACGCTGTGGTGCTGATCGAGCAATTCCTTGTCGGCGGTGCTTATTCCCCTGAATACCGAGAACGGTCCCTCGATACAGATTTCAATGTAAGGATTCCTGTATTGCATAATTAGGGAATGGTTGAAATTGCCTTCAAATATAATAAAAGAATCCGGTGATACCTAAATTAACATTTTTTAACAGATTCACTTACAGATACTTGAGAGCCGAGTTCGAATCCTTTATGTATTGATCCGGTATGACATCACCGGCCTTTCAGTATTTGGCTACAATCGGCATTTTTCTTCCGTCGCCGAACGATTTTGATGATATTCTCAGCACGGGAGGGGCCTGGTATCTTTTGTATTCATTGTAGTTGATCAGCCTGAGCACCCTGTCGACAACTGATCTTTCGTAACCGTCAAGGACAATCTCGTCGGCCGGTTTCTGCTGTTCGATATACTGATAAAGAATTGAGTCGAGTATTCCGTATTCGGGCAGCGAGTCGGTGTCGAGCTGATCGGGCCTGAGTTCCGCTGAAGGAGGCTTTGTTATTATTTTAACAGGAATTATTTCCCTTTCACGGTTAATTTCCCTGGCGAGCCTGTAGACATCTGTTTTATAGACATCGCCGATGACTGAAATACCTCCGGCCATGTCGCCGTAGAGTGTCCCGTAGCCGACGGCCGCTTCACTTTTGTTTGAGGTGTTAAGGAGTATTGATCCGAATTTGTTTGCGAAAGCCATCAGCAGGATTGCCCTGATCCTTGCCTGGATATTTTCCTCGGTCACATCAGCCTTAAGGTGCCTGAAGTATGGCTCAAGTATTTCAAGGAAAGAGGTGAAAGGTTTCTCGATGCCGATTGTCTCATATTCAATTCCCAGGTTGTTCGCCAGTTCAATGGAGTCTGACACTGAATGGTCTGATGAATATCTTGACGGCATCAGAAGCACTTTTACATTTTCCGGTCCCAGCGCTTCAGAGGCAAGGCAGGTGACAACTGCAGAATCGATGCCTCCCGAAAGTCCTGCAATGCATTTTTTAAATCCGGTTTTCCTGAAATAGTCTCTTATTCCTGTGACGAGCGCTTTATGGATCAGCGAAACAGGGTCGTAAAGGACTTCGGGAGAGGGGTTCTTCGATGCGATAACATCCTCGAGTGAGAAGGTATACACCGTTTCCTCGAAGTATCCGAGCTGGCGGTAGATTTTCCCTTCACCGTTAATTATCATTGATGCGCCGTCGAAGATAAGTTCGGTATTTGCTCCTGACTGATTGGCTGTAACAACGGGTATCCCGTGCTTAGCAGCCTTCGAAGTGAATATCTTCTTTTTTGCTTCGACCTTGGTGTAAGAAAATGGAGAGGCCGACATGTTGATTATCAGATCAGGACTGTATCTTGCCAGCTCATCCATGGGAGAGACGGTATACAATCTCGATTTTTCAAATTTATTGTCGAAAGGCTGTTCATCCCAGAGATCCTCGCAGATTGTAAGGGCGATCTTAATTCCCTTTATTGAAAATATCGAAAAATTATTTTCGGGCTCGAAGTACCTGTACTCATCAAAGATATCATAGGTCGGAAGGAGGGCTTTGTTGGTTTTGAAAAGTATTTTGCCTTCCGACAGAACAAGGGCTGAATTATAAAGCTTTTTGCCTTCCGGATCGGTGTTGAATGCAGGTGAACCGACAATAGCCGTTATTCCCTTGCAGAAGGCTGCGATCTCATTGACAGTGGTGTTGCATTTTTCGACAAAATCTATCCTGTCGAGAAGATCGAGTGGCGGGTACCCCGGTATGCATAATTCCGAAAAAATAACCAGGTCCGATCCTTCACTCCTTGCTTTATCGATTGCACTGCAAATAAGTCCTTTATTATATTCGAAATTGCCAATGTGGTAATTCAGCTGGGCTATGGTAATGTTCATAATGAAATTTTCAGAAGTTGATTCCAAAGATGAACTTCACCATTCTTTGCGTTGACCGGTCGCTTTCGTTGGTTTCGTAGTCCCTGGTTGTGTCAAAAATATTGCTTTCAAAACCGATACCCAAAATTAGTGAAGCATTTCCGTCGATCGAATATTCAGCGCCTCCGGAAATGTGGTAACCGGTATTGAGGCTCTTTATTTCGCCTGCGGCTCTCTTTCCCTCCACGCTGATCGACGGGATATCGACTCTTCTGCTGATGGCTACTTTAGGGTCGAGCCCGAATTCGGCGAAATAAACCAGGTAGCCTGTTTCCATTGTCTTGATTTTCATTCCGACTGGAATCGACAGGTACTGGAGCCTGTAGATAATAGGTTCACCTTCGGGTATGGTTGAGGTATGATCCGAAAATCTGAAGAAAGAAGCGGATGAGTTTACCAGCCTTCCGCTTACAGCGGAGAATCCCAGTCCTGAACTGAAATACCAGTTATCGGTCAGGTGTCTTTCGGCTGTGATGTTTGCGCCGAATCCTGCCCTGGCCCCCTTGTTGCTTATATTATCCACGTCGGTGCCGAACCAGGATATCATGGGCGAAAGATACAGACCGTACCTGTAATCCTGGGCGAAGGAAGCCTGAAGAATGAAAGCCGAAAAGACGGCGATCATAATGGCTTTTTTTGTAACTGCAGTAAAGTTTGAAGGTAACATGGCTGTTTATAATGTAAGCGGTTAATTGTTTGTTTACATCCTGGTACGGCCTCAAAATTAGCAAATATTAACGGAACAAACAGATACGTTTAGAATGTTGTTTTTATTTCAAAAGTCCCTATTTTAGCCTCATCAACTGAATCTCATGGAAGTCAAGGATAAACTTATTGTAATTGTTCTGCTTGCAGCGGCAACTCTAAGCTCGTGCAAAAGAGATCCCTACAGGGTCAATGTATCGTCTGTCAAGGCTGATATTGAAATAAAACGGCTCGAGCATGACCTTTTCAGCATCAATCCAGAAGAGATACCGGCAAGGCTGCCGGAGCTGAAGTCGGAATATGGAGATGTTCTCAGGCTTTTCAGCCTTGCAGTCAACACCGGCGATATCGATGATCCTTCATTCGGGGATTATCTTGCGGGTTTCTGCACCGACAAGCAGAACAATGACGTGTACAGGCTGGCTACTGATAAGTACCCCGATCTTTCAGGTGTTGAGAAGGACCTGGAGATGGCCTTCAGGCATTACCTGTATTATTTTCCTGAAAAACAGGTTCCTGAGGTTTTTACATGCATAACCGGTTTCAATGCAAGCATACTGACAATGTCGGGCGAACCGCTTCTCGGTATAAGTCTCGACAAGTACCTTGGAGCCGATTGTGAGTATTACCCCGGCCTTGGTATCTATAACTATATGGCGGCAAGGATGATTCCGGAGTATATTGTCCCCGACTGCATGTACGGCTGGGCCGCCTCTGCCTGGGACAGGGAGGCGATGGGTTACGGAGCAGATAATGTGCTTACTGAAATAATACACCAGGGCAAGCTCAGGTATTTCATGCGTTGCATGCTTCCGGAACCGGAGGATGAGCTTATTTTTGGTTTCACCCCGGCCCAGATGAACTTCTGCAGGAACAATGAAGCTCAGATGTGGCAATATCTTGTTGAGAATGATCTGATTTTCAAGACAGATCAGTTCGTCATACGCAAGCTGACAGGGGAGGGGCCTTTCACGAGTTATTTCACAAATGAGTCGCCCGGCAGGGCTGCAGTATGGACCGGTTTCAGGATCATCGAATCTTACATGCAAAAGAACAGGGGAACAACTCTTGAGATGTTAATGAACGAGACTGATGTTCAGGGCATACTTGAAAAGGCAAGGTACGACCCGCAATTGAAGAGAAGCAAATAAAGCAGTTTTAAAAGAAGCAGCTTTAATAGGCATTTTTATAATACCCGGGAAAGAGCGGACAGGTAGTTACGTCAATATCGCATTAATATTACGGTTTCCAGTCCCGGATTATAATTCTGTCACGGTAAAGCTTAACCTCGAGTTTCTGTTTGCCTCTCCATTTCAGCGTACGGATGTACTCGATAGGGATAGTTACTGCATAGCTTGAGCCTCCTGCAATTTTGGTAAGGCTTCGTATTTTCGTTTCATCTGTTTTTCTGAGTGCCATGGTTTTATTTTTTTCTACGTAGTAAGATACGTAGTTTCCTACATAGATGCAAGACCTTCCCGCTGCGGCGGGAAGCGAGAGGACAAAAAGCATGGCAAAAAATAAGCCGGCAGGGCATGGCATCGTGGGCTTATTATCTCAGCGGATGGAACAGTTCAAGTTGTTTTGCCAAATCCATCAGATCATCTCTTTGGTAACTCTCGGTGCCCCTGATTCTCTTATGTCCGGGCATGTATTGAACCTGCTACAGCAGCACCAAATGAAGCTCTATCATTTAGAAGTCCACCATCACCCCCATGTCCTTTGGCTTCAACAAGGAGTTGATTTATTAGCTTATTACTTTGTAATGCAATTATACTTCAAAGTATCAATCCTATTTCTCGTAAGATTCCTAATAATTAGACTTTCGGGCTCCTTTTTAATAAGGTCACCTTCTGCAACATTATTATAAAATCCACCTGATTCATTTATAATATATAGTTTAATTTGGTGACCTGTTATAGCATCCTTTAATAGTAGAGTTTTATAATTGTGGTTCAAGGAGTCAATAAATCTATTTGTAACAATTGCATCCAGTTTTAAAATATATTTCTCTTTTTTTTCTCTGCAAATAGAACGATTAAAAAAAATATTATCGTTTACAGTAGAAAAGAAGATGACTAGAAAAATGACAAAAATGATTGAAATAATAATCCTAGTTTTCATCGACCAAAAAGTTGTTTAGTGCTAGTATTTGACCACCAAGCTCCAAAAATAGGAGCCTTTATCTTGCTTATTCCCAATCCATTCTCTATGTAAGAGTCGCCAAAGTCCATAAAATCCGTGAAATTCCACTGTGGCTTATTCCCTCCATAAAAGCCGCCAACATCAAATAGACCTACAGAAAAGCCAGCTGAATAACCGAGATAATCAGAAGCCTTAAAAGTTGATCCTGGTATTGATTGAATAGATCTTATATTTGGCCCAGCGCTAATTCCAAAACCAAGATTTGCATTACCAGAAATAAACCATTGTTTTCCCCCATTATTATCCGTAACTAAACCAATTTCAACTCCAGCACCACCTCCAAAAACGAAATCAAAGGAGAGGCTATATATCATACCATCTGGCTTACCCCCTTGTCCGTTGTTGATTATCCCAAGGAGTGGATCATTATTATCAACAATAGGAGTAGTCGATGTCTTTTTCTCAGTCGCATTAGCTGCAATAGTAGCTTCTCCCAACATGTATGGCTGATCAGGTCCCTGAAATCCGCTGCCAGAGGGAATGCCATAGTCTCCTCCTCCACCCTGATTTCCATAGGAATAACCTGTTTCGCTATTCCAGCTTCCCCCGGTTTCCATGAGATTATTAATAACGTCCTGAAACTCATCCCATGTTTTCAACTTGACATAACCGCTCGGATCAACATATTTCAGAGGATTATTGAGGCAATAACTATACCAGTAAAGCCTCTTTCCTCACCAGTGCCCCGACTTTTCAATGACCAGGTCCCGGATCTTTTTCAAAGAACGTGATTAACCCTAAAGATATACATTATTATTTTTCAACTGAAAACGTTTCAATTGAAAGAAAAAATCACGGTTTCCAGTCACGGATTATGATCCTGTCCTGGTAAAGAGTGACTTCAAGTTTTTGTTTGGTTTTCCATAATTCTGATTTATTATCTACGTAGTAAGTTACGTAGTTTTCTACATAGATGATAATCCTTGCATTCCTTTATGCCAAATATCTTCTTCTGGTACCAAATGGTAAACCGGTTACACCCGAGGATGTTAAAATACTTTTCCTTCAGAGAAGCGGGTGATGGCTCGATGCTCCTGCATCCCTGGTTTATAACATTTTTTCTTTCTTACCTTTATCTAAACTGCAGCTACAAGGTAAGGAAATCTGGTATTTTTGTTGGCTTATTGCAGTAGTCATAAGGCAGATATTTAAACTTTAGGTTTAAACATTAAAAAAATAATGGAAGAAAAAGGCTTGATGCAAAAGGAAGTTGTAGCCGTTGCCGGAATGTACCCAGCCAACTACAAAAAGGTAGAAAAGGGCGAACGAGAGCCGTCTATTGAGGCCATTGATAATATTGCAAAGTATTTCGGTTTGACTGTTGACCAACTAATCCATGATGAAGGCAATTTGCCTAAAGAAATTACGATTGAAGATAAAACCACCAACGAAATACTTCGGATGATTGAGCAACTTGAAGAACCGGACAAACAAGCACTTTTAAGAATGATTGATTGGATGTTTACCAAGAACAAGATTAAAGATTTCTTTCAGAAAAATGTAGCTGCTTTATAATGGCAGAAAATCGGGAGCAATCCGGGTTTCTGTCATTTGACTGTTTTACTCCAAAGTTCAGGCGGAGCATTATGAGGTATAATAAGGATTTCAGATACCTCATTAATTAATACTTTTGCTGACATTGTATTTATCGTATCTGTCTTATTTTGAGCTATTACATATATGTTGCCTATTGGTTGATAAAAAGCAACTACTGTATATTCTTCTTTCTTTTCTAGAACCGAAAAATACCCTTTCTTCAAAAAATAAAACAATCTATCAGGACTAATTAAAACTTCAGAGTTTTCATAATATTTCCATTGATTAGGATAAAGCTGTAGGCTTGATAAAATAAGGGTCTTATTTTCGTACTTTATTGGTAGAACATTTTTAAATTCACTTTTAGCGCCAAATAAATAACCCCATTGATGGTTCATTGTTACTCGTTGCCAAAAATAATTATCTCGCCATGAAAAAGACGATGGGCTTCTGTATACGTCAATATAAATTGATGCAGTGTCTCCCCATTCTAATACCTTAAACCATTTGAACTCTACATAATTTTCTTGTTCAAGAATAAGAGGTCCTGTTAGTTGGTTAAGAATGCTATCACTATGTGGTTGCCCAAATTCCTCATATAAGGCATTTCTTAATTCATCACTTGCAATATTCTTTAATGTATTATTGGTTCTGATTGGTTTCACAACCACAAAAAATAGGATTAAAAGAAGCATTATTGCTATCCAAAATATTTTTTTCATAAAACTAAGGATTAATGGTAGTTGTGCCCCTATAATATATCGGATAAGGCGTTCCTCCCGTTGGTACAACTATAGGTGTTGGCGTTTGGATTATGGTTAAGCTATTTACAATAGCTCCCATAAAAGTTGCAGGGTTTCTGAAGAATATGTTAAATGCAGCATTCCAAGGATGCATTTCAAAATTATACATTCCATATCCTTGACCTGCAATTGATGCAGTATTTGTATTGCCAATACGTTGGATTGTTATTGTTCCATGAACTAAAGCATCATTAACATTAGAAAAATGTTTACCGTCCAACTTAACCAATGCTCTTCCATCTTTTCCAAAATCACTCAAAGAAACATAGCTTAAATCTATCTTATTTAAATCTACAGTAACAGGAGTTCCACCACCAAACTGATAATGTGCCTTTGCATCAGAAAAAGTTAAATAACCGCCCGGTTGTCCTTGGTTATCATTCCTACCGAAGAGGAATTGATCATCATTACTATCAATAATCGTTGAGTTCGATGTTTCTTTCACTGTGGCCTTGGTTGCAACAGTAGCTTCTCCCAACATGTATGGCTGACTAGGTCCCTTAAATCCACTGCCCGGAGTAACTCCATAATCTCCACCTCCTTCATAACCTGAGTCGCTATTCCATCTCCCCCCGTTTTCCATTAGATTATTAACAACTTCCAAAAACTCATCCCATGTTTTCAACTTGACATAACCGCTCGGATCAAAATATTTTAGAGGGTTATTCAGGCAATAGGTGTACCGGTTATAGTTTTGTGTAAATGTCGGATCCTGTACAAAATTATCAGGACTCAGGAACTGACCAACAAGAGGATCATAGAGACTACCGTTAATATTTATCAGATTGAACTGATCCAGATGCTCGTGTACCGTAAATCTCCTGTCGATAAAGAAAGAAGAAGAGACATTATCATACGACCAGTCTGCAGGATTCCTCCTTTTTCCCAACGCCTTCGCAATGCTTCGGCAGACAAAGCACAGGTCATAGTTATACCTTTCTTTCACCGTTCCTTCAGGATTTGAGATTACATCAAATGAACCCAGGTGATCCTTGTGTATGTAATATATGCTATCCTGTTCATTCATCCTTTGCAACACAGCAACTATTCCATCTGCACCTGAAATATAATAAAGTTCCCTTACATTCCCTGTAGAATCTATCTCTTTTTCCTACTGCCCCAGTGCCTTATACTTTGTCTTAACTTCTCTTCCGTCTACTTTATATAATGTTTACAACCTTTGCTGATCAGGTCCGTAATTAGCTTCCGGAGGATGTGAAGAACGCCATCCTTTAAGTCATTAATGCCCTTATTAGAGATTTTAATCCAAAGCAGGTTCATGTGCTATGATTTCCTCTTCTATTCCGTTAACTTAGCATCTTTAATATGGTAATCAATGTGTCTGAACTCCTCTCTGATTTCCCATATAATATCTAGAACTTCTTCTTTATTTTTTTTATCATCAACTTCTAATAAAAGTCCTGTTATCTTACTAACAGATTCTTTAATATCAATTAACGCATGAACATAAGCTTCCAAATCTTTCTCTGAGAATATTTGATACTTTTTAATCACATTATAGACAATTCTATCATTGTTATTCATAATCCTAATCTTTTAAGAAATTCCTCAATAGTTCTCAAATCTCTTTTCCAAGTTCTTATTTCTCTCTCAACTGAACTTTTTATTAATAAATCATCCATTTTATTTTGATGTTCAAGTAGATTCTTTTGTAAGCTCTTATATGTCTTGTAAATACTATTTAAACCATCTTTAGTTTAACTTAAAAAACCACCGTCTTAGACGGTGGTAATGTGATTTTAGTAAACTGCTTTTCAAGTTGGTTCATAAAATTAGGATTTATGTTCCCCTTAAATCCTGGAGTCGGAGCTATTCCAGTTATTGGAGCCAGTCCAATTACCTCACCTTTTATGTTATAGGAATACCCGCCAACATAACCTCCGGTGAAGAAATATTTCAGCCCGCCCCAAAATCCACTAAAATCTTGTTTTGGCGCATTTGCAGACAAAGAATATGTCTCTGTCGGCCCACCATCCAGTGATGCTGTATAATATTTCTGAGATAGCAGGAGAAAATACGATGATACAGCGTTTTCATAGCTTTTAGGTTCAGTATTCCCCCAATAACCATACG
This sequence comes from Bacteroidales bacterium, assembly GCA_034004115.1. Classification (GTDB taxonomy): domain Bacteria; phylum Bacteroidota; class Bacteroidia; order Bacteroidales; family VadinHA17; genus LD21. The sequence goes on from JAVEXG010000035.1 coordinate 23,387, forward strand.
AATCGATATAATCACATGTTGCAAAATATGCCTGATCTTCATTCTTGTATAAAACTCTCCCGGTAGATGAAGACCAGTAGCCTCCATATTTAGACTGCCACAGTGAATTTATATCATTAGTTGTAAGTACTCCTGAACCATAACTTCCACTTCCACCACCACCGCCACCACCAAAAGAGCCTCCTTCTCCACCCCAGGTTCCTGGTGCCTGTCCACGATACCAGTAATTACCTTCTCCATATGTGGCATCCATGTAAGCTTTATAACTAAATCCCGATGGGTCGATATAGATTAGAGGATTATTGAGGCAATAAGCATACCTGTTAAAATTCTGGGTGAAATCGGGAGATTGAACGTTATTATCAACATTCAGGAACTGACCGGTTAAAGGATCATAGACCCGGCCATTCATATTGATCAGATTGAACCAGGGCAGGTGTTCATGTCCTGTATATCCCCTGCCGGCAATAAATAAAGCCGGTTCCAAGCCGGGTGAATAGTTGGTCCAGTTTGCCGTATTCCGCATTCTTCCCCAGGCATCATAACTGTATTCATATGTAGTGGATCCGGTTGAAGCATTCACTACATGAGTTATGCTTCCGAGATGATCACGCAGCAGATAATAAGTGGTTGAAACGCCACTTTGCCTGATAGACACTGCCGGCGCCGTGTATGCATTCCCTCCGATAAATGTGTATTCCTTTGTAACTCCCGATGATGTTTCTTTTATATAGTTGCTTCCAAGGTACCATCTTGTAAGAATTACACTCCCGTTCTGCTTTACCTCCATCTTTGCCCTCTGATCTTCCGGGTTATAAGTGAATGATGCAAAGTATGCGCCTTCCTCAATTGTGCTGACACTTTCAAAGGATGTATATGTAAGCGAATCAAGGGCTTCCGGAACGACACTTGTAACCGGATTGATATGACTTACTGCATACGGCCTGCCCGAAAGATTGTACAAAAGTGTTCCCACATCTGTTTTTGTGGTTATACCTCCCTTTTCTGAATCGTATGCCATATCAAGAGTCATTGCAGGGCTTGATATACCTTTATAAACGTTATTCAACCGGTCCAGATTATCATAATTGAATGTCTCTTTAAGGTCCGTTCCGTTATTATTCTGGCGCCAGCTTAGATTCCCGGTGGTCGCATTAAAGCCATAAGTAAAATTCTGTTTCGAGTTATCTGCTCCTGCAGTAATCGAGGTACGGAACCCAAAACTATCATACCCCTTACCCGCCGCAAGATTTGTGCCATACTGGCCTGCCGTTACCTGACCTCTCGCATTCATTGAGGATGTTGTCCAGACAGCGCTTCCTGCCCCGTCGATCCTGAACAGATACCCGGAACTATTGTAATTATTTGTTTCGACCAATCCCGACGGGTGTGTAATTGTACTATTTCTTCCAAGTGCGTCATAGGTATAGGAAGTTGTTAAAGGTGTTGTGCCTGGTATGGTATCAATAACTGAAGTCACCCTTCCTTTTGAGTCATATCCGTATGTATGACTGACTGTACCATATGAGTTTACATTAGCAAGCTGTTTGTTTGAATTATACCTGTATCTGGTTGTTCCATCTGGAGTTACTTTTCTGGCAATTCGTCCGTCTGCATAATATGTATTTGTTGTAGTCTGCAGCCTGGCATTCTGCTGAGTAAGCAATTCTCCAAATCCGTTGTAAGTATAATTAATTGTGTCGGCACTCGGATCAATGAGTTTTGTCTGGTTACCGGCAATATCATATTCCATCCGTGTAATTATGGTCCCTGGCGCAGTTATTGTCTTAACTTTCCCATCCGGATAGTAGGTGTAATTAATAGTACCCCCAGGGTCTTCTGCTGATGATACAGTTCCATCAGATGAATAGGTTTTATGGTATGATCTGCCGGCAGTAGTTTCTGTTATAACGTTGTTATTGTATGACCATGTAGTGTTCCTCCCAGATGGCCGGTTCAGACTGGTTTTCCTCCCGTAGTTGTCATACTGATACCTGTTCCACAACGGTCCGGTATAATATGGCTCCGAAATACTGTCAACCTGCCCTTTTATGTTGTACTTTGTATCTGTATAGATCCACGTACCATCAAATCCTTTAACATCAGAACGGATCTCCCTTCCGAGCTTGTCTAACCAGCTTTTAGCCTGTGAGCCGTCATTCCCGGTTTTAAGAACCGAAAACCTGGCATTTTTTGTAGCTGATGCCGGGATTTCCCATGCAAAAGTCGTGGCAGTCTGATTCCCGTCAGTCGAGGATACGGTTGCTTCCCTTCCCATATCATCGTATGTATAGGTAAGGGTGTTGCCAAGGTAATCTGCCCGG
>JAVEXG010000186.1:0-5269 GCA_034004115.1 Bacteroidales bacterium
ATGGAAACATGGACCAGGATCGTATTTGACAGCTATATTAAGTAGAAGAAGGCGGTAAGAAGACGAAGAGACGGAGGGACGAAGAGACGAAGAGACGGAGGGACGAAGAGACAAAGAGACGGAGGGACGGAGGGACGAAGGGACGGAGGGACGAAGAGACGAAGAGACGAAGGGACGGAGGGACGGAGAGACGAAGGAAAAGTTGAAGTAACCAGGATATTAATAAGCGAATGCAGCTTTGAATCTGGCAATTACCGCACGGAATTCCTGAGGCAAAAGTTCATTGGCCTTATCGACCCAATCAGCTTTCATTTCCCTGTAATAAGCTTCAGCAATCCCTCCCGTGATGCACGCCAGGGTATCGCTGTCGCCCCCAAGCCAGATTGCCTTTCGGATGGCATCCTCGAAACCTGACGATTCCAGGAAGCATGAAATAGCCTCTGGTACGGTTCTCTGGCATGTTTCGTTAAAGCTGTAGTCCGGGTTTATCTCTTCAAGAGTCCTGCTCTGATCGTGGTGGAATCTCTTCTCGATGAAAGCTTTTATTTCTGCTTTGTCAGCTCCCTTTCTTGCCATGAAAATGGCAACAGCAACTGCCTCCGGTCCCTTGATCCCTTCCGGGTGATTATGTGTGCATTCAGCGCTTTTCCGGGCTTCGCTGATGGTTTCTTCAAGAGTGCCGAGGGCCCATCCTGAAGGTCCGGCCCTCATTGCCGAACCGTTGCCGAAGCTATTGTATGGCTGAGGATCAGCCGTATGTATCCAGACATCAAACCTGAGACCGTAGCCACGGTTCGGGTATCTTCTTGCGTAATCATGCATCACCTCTCCGTATGGCCTTTTACCCAGGATGGCATCAGCAACCGCAACCGTCAGGACAGTATCGTCAGTGAAGTCTGATCCCTGGGGAAAGGGATCAAAATCATATCTTCCCGCATTGTTGAATTCGTAGGTTGAACCGATTATGTCGCCGAAAATGGATCCAAGCATAACTATTTAAGTTGGGGAGGATCCCTGTATAGACATATGGCATTTAAGGAACGCGATTATTATTCGTTCTTCATGCAGCATTTTTTATACTTCTTCCCGCTGCCACAGGGACAGGGATCATTCCTGCCAACTTTGGGTCCGGCAGGTAAATTTTCATTTTTGTTACCCTGAGTTTTCTCCTCATCTTCATAGCCATTCCATGTTGTTATAATTTTCCTGTACCTGTCGAAAATATTCAGGAGTTCCTTTTTGAAAAACTTTTTCCCGGGATTACGAATTTCTTTTTCAACTTTTACATAATCGCCGCAAATACCTTTGTTGACATAACCCAGATCGAATAATCTCTTTATTTCAGGCAGCAACTCCTTTGCACTTAAATCCAGGGCATCGCTTACTGCAAGTCCGATAAAATCACTGTCAATCAAACCATCTTCCAGTGATGCCTCTCCGAGGTGGCTGAAAATATCCCTGAACCATTCAACGACCACTTGTCTTCTTTCAGGATAATGCAGTCCGATCTGACATACACAGGATGCAACTTCACTTCTGGCAAAAGCATAAATATTGGGAGATAACACAAGATCCTTCAGTAAATCCAACCTGTTATTCCCAATAAAAAAAAGAGGTTCCCAAAGTTCGCCTGTTAGAAAGTCTCCATACCAGAATTCAAGGAACTCCTCGCCCTGCCTTAACGTTTCGAGGACAACGGTTAGCGATTCCTCAGCCCTCAATTCACCCAACAGATATAATGCATGTAAAGGAAAGCTCATTTTGTCTTCCTGCCACTTTTTCTTCTTTTTAGTGATTTTTCTGAAATACTCGTAACGGTAAATTGTGTCTTTCAGAACAAGAGTCAGGTCTGAAACCAGGGTTTCGCGCGGAAGGCTTAGAATCGTTTGTAGCTTTTCCCGGTCTATCGCCATTCCATTCTCATAAAGCCAGGTGATTTCCCTGTTATTAAACTCAGGTTTCTCAGCCGTCTGAATGCTTGGAGGTCTGGTGGTGGCTACTGATATTCTTGTTCGTTGTTCCTCTTCCATTCTCTCTCTCGCTCTTTCCAGCCTGGCCCTTATGAGATAAGGGAATACATCTCTGGTGTCGGGATGATCAGGGGCCAGTTCTTCCATAATTTCATACCTCGATTCAGCTGCCTCCATGTTTCCGACAGCGCAGAAATACATAATTGCAAGTTTATTGAAACTGGTTATTTCTGAAATATGGAAACAAGTCCGTTCAGGGTACAGATCCTTGATCTCCATCAGATTGCCAACAACCTCCGGGATTTTGTAGTATTGCTCCTTATAAAAGTATTCAAATGCCAGGTTGAGTTTGCCAAACAGGTAATCAGGATGTTCCCTGATAATCCAATGGTTAACCTCAGTGGCTTTCAGCTCGTTGCCGGAATTTACGTAAGCAATCGACAGGTAGTTCTTAAGCTGAGGCACCCTTGGATATTTTTCTATCATGGAGATAAGCTTCTGAATATTCTTTTCCCCGCCTTTTGAAGCCTTATGATGCAAATCCTCCATTTGTCTGAACAGTTCCGGAGTTATGCCTGATTTTTTATTCAGGAATTCCGGATCGCCTGTTATCTCATAACTGAATTTTTTATATCTGCCACTCATGTTTTGATTATGTTCTTTCCAAAACCAAAGTTAAAAAAGATTTTTTCGATTTCCCTCTCAACCCTGGATGGAGGACCTGCACGACTTGAAGGGCCCAACCAATCTTCGCGGCTTTGTTTACGGGCCAAAATATGAGAGTACAACGCATTCTGTTTGGGGAGTAAGGGAAAAATCATCTGCTTAATGTATTATTGGCAATCGGCGATGTAGTACCACTGGTTCCTGTTGGTTCTTCGCAATGAGATGCAAAATCATAGTTGTTTAACACATTTTTATCCGTGAACAGATTTCAATTGAGAAATGAAAAAGATTTTCAAATAGTTATCTCAACTGGAATTACTACAAGTGATTCAAATATCCGCTTTTATATATTCCGGTAAGTGTATATCTTTGCAGGGAGAATCCTATATTGGATAATTATAAATGAGTTATGTCGCAGGAAAATTATGTAATAGATACTAACGGCCGAAAAATAGCCGTGCAGGTACCTATTAAAACCTATAAAAAGCTTGTTGCTGATTCTGAAGAGATGGAAGAGATAAAGGAATACCGCAAAGCCAAAGCCCGTAAAGGCGATGCTATACCCTTTGAGCAGGCATTCAAAGAGATCGAAGAAGCTGCAAAATGAAGTATACCATTCTAATCGAGCGGTATGCCCAAAAGCAAATGATGAAGCTGGATAAGAAGGTTATCCCGGTTATTAAATCGGCTATTTCCGGTCTTGCCGGTAATCCCAGACCATTCGGCTATAAAAAGCTAAAAGGGGAAGATGCTTACCGTATCCGTGTTGGCTCTTACCGTGTTATATAAGAAATTGATGATGGTAAATTTATTGTAACCGTCGTTTCGGTCGGCCATAGAAAGAGTATTTATAAATAGGAGAAAACTTGAAGGGTTCCGGGTTTTTGAACCCTGAGCAAAAATATCGTCCAAGACTCATAAATAAGAGAATGACGCCTTCATTAACACCTTCACGCCTTGACTGACTGCCAACTGCCCCCTGCCAGCTGCTCCAGTACTTTCGCGACATGCCTGGCTGTGACGCCACACCGTGTTCGTTCACAAAGAAAATGTTGTACGCGGCAGGTTTTACCATGTTTTCCCTGTAATAGCGGGTGATGGCATGAACCGGCCTGATGAATCCCGAGGCTTTTTCCAATGCTTTTGCAAACATATGCTGCTGCGTGTCAGAATGCAATGATATTATACAACTCCGCAATGTATTTGAGGAAGGCGGAAAGAAGACGGAGAGACGAAGAGACAAAGGGACGAAGAGACAAAGAGACGGAGAGACGAAGAGACGGAGGAAAGGTTGAACAGAACGGATCCCCTCCGGAGGGGTAGGGGTGGGTGTAACAGTGTGAGAGCGAGAGCGAAAAAAAGATCATGGTTCAGAGCATAGGGGCTGAGATCCATGAGCGACCGTCAGTCTTGAAGTGGCTGAATATGAATAACCTCCGATGAAACCGGAGGCAGAAGCTACACTTTTGACGCAGAACCCTGGGAAGGGTTCAACAAAATTATACGAATTTTTATCGATCTACAATAAATTATTTTTTGCAAATCGATAAGTTCTTTACTAAAAACGAAATAATACATATGCTGTATTTCATTGCTGGCTATAGGAAAAATTATCATAAGCAGAATGATAATACTAGCTACATCTAGTTAGAATAAACATAAAACTAAGTTATCACAATTTGTGATACCACAAGATTATAAGCATTTAAGGATTGTTTTCAAAGTTTGCAGCAAATGATCAGGGAAAACAATGAGCAAGGCATGGAAAAGGATTTAAAAGGTTACTCCAGTCTCCCACTCTCCTCTTCTCTTAGTTTGTTGACTATATTCATCAGTCAGGGGTAACTTGCAGCCGGATTGACATTTCAAACAAAAGAATTCCTATCTTTGGTTTATGAATCTGATTGAGAAGCATATTGACTCATTAAACAGCATTTGCAAACAGCACAAGGTAAAAGAACTATATATTTTTGGATCAATCCTGACTTCCAGGTTCAACAGGGATAGCGATATTGATATGCTGGTTCAATTTGAGAATATTGATATTCTTGAGTATGCTGACAACTATTTCGATTTCAAGGAGAAACTTGAAAAACTTCTTGGCAGGGAAATTGACCTGATTGAAAATCAGGCAATCCGCAATCCTATATTCCGCAAGATTGTTGATCGGGAGAAAAAAATCGTCTATGACAGAAAAACAGCTCAAGCTTCTTTATGACATCAAAATTGCGATTGATGAGATCGATTCATTTTTTGATGCAGAAGCAAAAACATATGAAAATTTCAAGAGCAATGCAATTCTGAGACGTGCTGTTGAACGAAACCTTGAGATTATTGGGGAAGCGATGAATCGGTTATTAAAAGAAGATCCTGAATTCTCAATCGAAAACGCAATAAGGATCATAGGACTCAGAAATCAAATAATTCATGGCTATGATTCAGTTTCAGATGAAAACATTTGGGGTATTGTTACCCTGCACCTTCCAAAACTTAAAACGGAAGTCAATTCATTAATAAACAAATAGCTACACCGGACTCGGACGTTTGTATGGTTCAGTCACTCCGGTCTCCCACTCTCCTCTTCTCCCCTTCATCTTCCTCACTCCTCACTCCTCATCCCTTAACATCCTGGC
>JAVEXG010000187.1:0-5266 GCA_034004115.1 Bacteroidales bacterium
GTCAGTTCCATTCCGATTGAGTTTTTGCATAACATAGTATATGAAAAAACTAAAAATCAGGGATGGAATCCCAAAAAACAAAAGCGAGGGGATTAACCCCATAGGTTTAATTTTCGGTACAGGTGAATTTCCCATATTCGTTAAATGTGTCTCATATTGCAGATATTGAATATATTAAAATGATCAGCAGACGTTAATGTGTTATTTTTCAATACGTCTGACAAACGCCTCCCCTTTACCTGTTTCGCCTGTTTCTTTTGATTTTAGAATGATGGATATTTTATCAAATCCTTTTGCCCTTTCAGATTTAAATATTGTCTCCGGCATATTACCGGGTTTTAAAACCTGAATATCATAACCATAAAAGTAATTTCCTCTTGCATATTCAGTAGTTTTATTAATCCCGATAATTTCAGCATCAACGCCATTTATTTTGACTTCTAATTCATCCGGAGTAATTATTTCCGGAGCCATATTTATTGTATCTCCTTTTTCAATATCAACTGCATTTCCCTTTTTCAAACTCATGGGACGGAAGTATATTCTATATGTTTCATGAGGAGTAACCTGGGGTTCAAAAGCATTTATTCCATAAATCTCCATATTATCATACTGAGGATTGATTTCCAGATCGCCATATACCGGGACATTCCAGGTCCAGTATTCCAGTTTTGTTTTTCTATAATCTGATATTTTTATGGCATACAGACAGTAATAATTGCCAGTTTTTACAAATAATGAAAATTTGCCATCCTTATCAGTAAGGGTTTCATATAGATTTTCAAATTGTTTATTTTTCAGTCTTATTGAAACGCTGTCAATAGGATCCCCTTCAAAATCAGTAACTCTTCCATATAGTCTTGCATTCTCCTGTGCATTTAATCCGAACGGGAGAATGATCAGAATTACCGTAATCAGTAATGTTCTCATCTTTTTAGTTTTTATTGTTTAATAAAGCTCTGTGTTATGTGTCACTGCCGCTTAGTGGCAGCGTGTCTGCCATTGCCACAGCGTCATAGGGTGTTTTTGAACTCGTTGACATCACTTTCCACATTGCAGCTTTGTGTCAGAAATACAAGTGAAGAAAGGACCGCAGGAATTAAGACAGATTGGATTCTTTTTTTCATTTTCAGGTTGTTTTGATTTGGATTTATCTTACGTGTTCTGTTTTTACGCATAACGACCCTGCAATATTGGGAGGTTATGCAGGAGCTAAGCAAAAACCGTGACAAGCCTGTTAAACATACGGTCCGAGTCAGCATTTCGGGCCTTATTTATTTGCAAGCCAGATACGACTATTCACAAGGTCAACAGTTATAATATACTTGCTCATGAAAGGCTGGCCGAGATTGCCATCCATAATCATATCAGTTACTATTACCGGACTATCTATCGATATGTTGTCAGCTAAATTGAACTTGAGATGCTGCTCTTTAATTTCAGGGTCGAGGCCAAATGCCTGAGCATAATCCTTTGAGATTAATGAAACCCCTCCGGCACCTGAATCAAGATTTAACCAGGTCATGCCTTCTGTGGTCTGAACGCCAATGAAAATACTAATACACCTGCCTGAGCATTCGCGCGATACGCGAAGCGGAAATTCTTTCATTTCTTTCGTTCTCTTTTTAAGACTTCGGGGAGTTTCAATTATTACTGTTCCGGAATTCTGATCGAAAGTAAATGCCTTACAATCGAAAGCATCCAGAGATAATAAGCCGTCAGGAGCTTTGTCCCCAGGGAATTGGTCACCAAAGTCAATTTTGCCTGCATTGACAGGAGACAATTTTACACTACCTGCATAAATATTAATACTGTCACAGTGTGAACCATCACCTCTTTTGCCAAACATGTTATAACCTGTAGTACGGCCCCAGAACTTACAATCTATATCTTTAGAGAAATCTTCTGATAGCAGTGTAATTCCGCCACCTGTATCCAGAAGAAAATCCCCTGATTTACCCTGTATGGTCACATTCACCTTCCAGAGAGCCTGGCGGAAACGTTGAAGTTTGATATACTCGGGTCCCTTTAATGTACAATATGCAGGGGTATAACAGGTTAGAATTAAAACAGACACAACGTAGAAATGAATCAGAACTTTTTTCATAAAAATCTTTCTTAAATTAATTTGCTATCATTTTTGTAAAACTTGATATTTCCTTATTTGAGAGGTGAAAGATAAATATGAATATTCTTGCCCTGGGTTAATGCAAAGTTAATGCCCGGTTAATTGCAGTTTAGATAAGATTTAATAATGGTTTGCAGTATGTTCAGCTGGCGCCCCGTGTCCCCGAGACCACAGTGCCGAAAGTTTTTATGCCTGTGTTGCGATGCAGGATTATGCGGGTATAATTTACCTGATTATTTCATCATAATCCCGTTTTCATAGACTAATGTGCCATTAATCATTATTGTCGGATTTAAAACAACCAGGTCAAAATGCTTTTTGCTTTCTATTTGTCCTCCGTAGTTAAGGTTCATGCCAAATCCGAAATGACAGGTGCCTCTTGACTGCTCGGATTCCATCAGGTCGCTCTTCCACAGTGCATTTTTATTGGTCCCGATACCGACTTCAGCCAGCATCGATGCGTTATCATCAGTGGTCAGGTCATTCCTGATCCATTTTTCCTGTTCATTCTCTTCCGACAGATCATCAATATTCACAACCCTGCCATCACGGATATTTAATTTGACCGGCCTGAGAGGAGGTCCATAATATGCACATCCATCAACAACGATAACGCCGTTGGTTTCAGTCTCTATTGGCGTGCAGAAGATTTCACCTTTATCAATAATCCAGTTTCTTGCAACAAACCGGATGTTTGTACCTGATTCAGTTGTAATAAAGATTGTATCGACAGTATTTAACTGTGCTCTTAAAAGCTTCTGATACATGGCATTTTCATCAGGATCATAACTGTTTAGCCTGATGAATTGTTCTTCAGATATTAACCAGTCACAAAAAAGCTTATCCTCTTGTATTTTTAAGCCCATATCCGGACGGCCCGCGTACTGAAATAAGAATTCGGCATCAGACGGGTCGATTAAGAATATAAAGAAGTAATCACCGGATTTATCCTGAATCAGGGATGCCAGAATATTTAATGAATCCTGACCCATATCCGGGCTGAATTGAGTTAAAAAGATATTCCGGATCCGGGATTCTGCTTTTACATAACCGGCAATCTTTGTTTTGCCGGCGGAATTAACCAGGACCAACTTACTGCCGGATTTCATGTCCAGTTGCTCAAAAATATTCCTGGCAGCTAATGCTGTATTTTCTTTGCTGTTGTTTTCTGTTTGTGAAAAGCAATTGAATCCCCATGCCAGCACAATGGAAATGATAAGAGAGATTCTTTTCATCTTAAGAATTTATTCAAAGACGAAAAATATTCCGGTTTGTCACGTAAAACTTGCTCACAACAGGAGTTCTCAGGATTGTCGCGTTAGAGGTTCGGTTCGGTTTTTAAATCATCCCATTTTTTTCTGACATCCGTTTCTCCCTCAAAATATTTTGTCTGGTCCTTCTTATTAAAGATCTCTAATGAAGGAGCGAGCAGTATCTTCCCGGAGTCGGGGTAATCATAAACATCGAATCCTGATAAACTTCAAATCATGTAACTTATCCATAGTCCGGGTTTATTAAATGCGCCATAACGCGATTCTGTGCGAAAACCTCAATTTCAAATTAGCGCATTAATCGCATCTCTGATTTCAACGTCGGTCGAATCCTTACTGTATCCTCTTACCACTCTGCGGATAATCCTGTTTTCATCAAGAATGAAAAAGACCGGGACCGCTGAGATCTGGTAAAGCTTTGTATACTCATCGCCAGAAAGCAGGTACGGATAATTAATTTTGTTGTTTGAGATATACCTTTTCATTATCTCAGGATCATTGCTCCAGGTCTCGACTGCTATCAGGTTTAGTTCATCCGGGGTATAATCATCCCTGAGGTTCCTTAGGAAGGGGATTGACAGATGACAGAAACCGCATCCGATTCCGGTAAATTGAATCAAAACAACTTTGCTGTTGATGTTCTTCATGCTGACCGGATTATTATCAGGATCAGTCAGTTCCAATTCAGGGGCTTTCTGGTTTGTCAGGTCAATGATTCTTTCATTCCTGGTTTTCGGGGTAAGTAGTGTGAAGCCTTCAGGTATATATTTTCCCGCCTTGAATTCCTCAATTCCGGCATGATTAAGAACGACATTGTTTATTGACTCCCGGTTTATTACCGATACCAGGTTTCTCTTATACCTGAAAGGTAAATTGTCGGATTTGTTTATCCAGATATCATATTTTGACAAAGGTTCAGTGTACCTTGTATCGTTATAATATGGTTTTCCGAAGAACTCAACGGACTTGCCGTAAACTGTCAGCCGGAACAGGATAGTGTCGGTAAGATCTATCAGTTCAACCTCAATACTGTCTTTAGTGTCAACTGCATATTGAATTATGCTTTTTGTATAGTTAAAGAATGGGGGACCCACAGGTCTGAATGGGTACCTTGCGGTTTTAAAACTGTCGATTGAAATTGTTTTTTCATTCCAGTCCATGAATATTCTGGAGTTACCGTCATAAACCCAGCTTGCCTTGTGTGTGGCATCCTGTTGCACCACCGCTAAGATTGAACCAATTGTCGTATCTGACGGATTGAAGTATTCTTCAGTTTGTTTTGAATATGTTACAAACCTCATTGTATCTCCGGGAATGCTCCCGGAAACAGTCGAGGAATATGTTGCTGATTCAATTTTTGACATACTGTTTAATACCCTTTTCAGATAGCTGTCGACATCATTTTCCATACGGCAGCTTTGTGTCAGAAATACCAGTGAAGAAAGGACTGCAGGAATTAAAACAGATTGGATTCTAATTTTCATTTTCCGGTTGTTTTGGTTTGGATGCTCATGACTTTATGACGCCTTGCCGAAGATAATAGTTATTCCCGGGATTTTATACCACTTAACAAAACATTCAACTTCGATTTTTTCAGCTTTCTTAATCTTTCCAGTTACGCTATGTCATGTTTTGCCACGGGATGCTTGCCCTGCTGTTGTTTCTCATTCTATGTTGAAATTTCCTGATTGTACATGGGTGGCATGTTATTGATTCCGGAAGCAAGAAAAGATAAAGCTGAAAAAAGAATCCCGGCAGTTACGCGTATTTTCCGGGGTGACTGGAAAACTTTCATTTTGATACTCCTCCTGACTTGTGAAGTCTCGTGAAATTAGTGTGGTTTTATTTTATAAAGATCGGAAGAGCA
>JAVEXG010000036.1:0-25478 GCA_034004115.1 Bacteroidales bacterium
CTGACTTCATCCAGAATTTTCTTCATTGCTGCCTTATCAAGCAGAAAAAACTCACCAACATCCTGTGCGAGAGAATAATTCAATTCATTATTGTCGGTATCGATATTCAAGGCCAGACCATTTTTATAAATAGAAGGATTGATGTCGAATGCAGGGGAAAGGCGCCATCCCAATGCATCCGGGCTCATTCATTCCGAGCCAGTGTGCATAAACCCAGATATCAGCTTTTATTTTATCCATTTAGTTTACGGCTTAGTAATTCAAGATCCTGGAGTTTTCGTCCAAATTCATCGTCGGCAGCAATCTTTAAAAGATCATCCTGCAATCCGAGTACTCTGAGGACATTAAAATAAGCACCGAATGTGACGGCGGGATCGCCTTTTTCTATCCTGTAAAGGGTTTTCCTGTCAATCCCGGCCCTTTCAGAAACCTGAACAGCAGTAAATCTCCTTCTTTTTCTTGCCAGTTTAATATTCTCACCTACTCTTTCAAGAATCTTTTGATGCCTTGGAAACAGGACCTGTTTCTTTTTCATTTATTATGTGTCATATTTTCCACAAATATAAGTATTATGGGGAAATAATACCCCTTTATATGTAAAAATTTAAAGTTGTGAGGAGTGAGGAGCGAGGAAGACGAAGAGACGAAGAGACTGAGAGACTTTTGATACAGAATCGCTACTGCCAACTGCTGTCTGCCAAATGCCAACTTCTTGTCTTTACGCCTTAACACCTTTTCGTCCTCATTTTTGTGGCTTCTGGTTTTTTATCCCTGGTCGTTTCACTATCTTTAAGGATGAAATAACAAAAACGTAAAGAATAATGCTTGGATCTATTATCGGCGATATCATAGGGTAGACCTATGAATTCGACAATGCAGGAAGGTATGATTTTGATCCCTTCCCTCCGGGGTCGGACTTCACTGACGATACTGTACTCACGGTTGCCGTTGCTGCTGCCATATTCATGGCAAGAAAGAGAGCGGACAAAGCAGAAATAAAAGAGTTCATAGAGAAGAGATTCCATTACAATCTAAGCCGGACCCTTGAAGAGATAAAGCCGGATTACACCTTTAATGAAACATGCCAGAAAACAGTGCCTGAGGCTTTTTCGTGTTTTCTGGAATCGTCTGATTTCGAGGATGCCATCCGCAAGGCAATCTGGCTTGGAGGCGACAGCGATACCCTGGCGTGTATTACCGGAGGGATTGCGGAGGCATATTACAGGGAGATGAAAGCGGACTGGGTTGAAAAGGCCTATGAATTGCTGCCCCGGGAATTTGGTGAGGTAATTGCCCGGTTCAAAGCTACATTCGCTAAATAATAACCTGGTGACATTCATACGATATTAATAACTGAGCTTTTACATTCTGTTTTAGGCCTTGGTTCAGTGACCTCATACCTCACGCCCCACGCCTCACGCCTTCTTGCCTTCTCGCCTTCCTCAAATACATTGCGGAGTCTGATGATATCATTGCATTCTGACACATAGTTGCATATGTTCGCAAACGCATTAGACAAAGCCTCAGGATTCATCAGGCCGGTGCTTGCCGGGTTTTTTCCTATTTATAAATATCCTTTCTATGGCCGACCGAAACCACGGTAACGATAATTTTACCATAATCAATTTCGTAGATGACACGGTAAGAGCCAACACGGATACGATAAGCATCTTCCCCTTTTAGTTTTTTATAGCTGTTTGGCCTGGGATTAACGGCAAGACCGGAGATAGCCGATTTAATAACCGGGATAACCTTCTAATCCAGCTTCATTATTTGCTTTTGGGCATACCGCTCGATTAGAATGGTATACTTCATTTTGCAGCTTCTTCGATCTCTTTGAATGCCTGCTCAAAGGGTATAGCATCGCCTTTACGGGCTTTGGCTTTGCGGTATTCCTTTATCTCTTCCAGTTCCTCAGAATCAGCTACAAGCTTTTTATAGGTTTTAATAGGTACCTGCACGGCTATTTTACGGCCTTTAGCATCTATTACAAAATTTTCCTGCGACATAACTCATTTATAATTATCCAATATAGCATTCTCCCTGCAAAGATATGCACTTACCGGAATATATAAAAGCGGATATTTGAATCACTTGTAAGAAATCCTGTTGATATGTTGGGTCGTGCAGGTCCCTACCGGGAGGAGCGGGAAATCGAAAAAATCTTTCTTAACTTTGGTAAAGGAAAGAATATAATTGAAACATGAGCGGCAGATATAAACGATTCAGCTATGAGATAACAGGCGATCCGGAATTCCTGAATAAAAAATCAGGCATAACTCCGGAACTGTTCAGACAAATGGAGGATTTGCACCATAGGGCGTCAAAAGGCGGGGACAAGAATATTCAGAAGCTCATCTCTATGATAGAGAAATACCCCAGGGTTCCTCAGCTGAAGAACTACCTGTCGGTTGCCTATGTGAATTCCCGCAACCCTGCGAAAGCAAATGAGGTTAACCACTGGATAATCAAGGAACATCCCGACTACCTGTTTGGCAGACTAAACCTGGCGTTTGAATACCTTTATAAGGAGCAATACGACAAAATCCCGGAGGTGGTTGGTAATCTGATGGAGATCAAGGATTTGTATCCCGAACGGAATTGTTTCCATCTTTCAGAAATAACCAGTTTCAATAAACTGGCAGTTATGTATTTCTGCGCTATCGGAAACATGGAGGCAGCAGAATCGAGGTATGAAATTATGGAGGAATTGGCGCCTGATCTTCCCGACACCAAAGAAGTATTCCCTTATCTCATAAAGGCCAGGCTGGAAAAAGCCAGAGAGAGAATGGAGGAGGAGCAAAAAACCAGAATTTCAGTTACGACAACCAGGCCTCCAAGCATTCAGGGGGCTGAGAAACCTGAGTTTAATCACAGGGAAATCGCCTGGCTTTATGAGAATGGAATGGCGATAGACCGGGAAAAGCTACAAACCATTCTGTGCCTTCCGCGCGAAACCCTGGTTTCAGACCTGACTCTTGTTCTGAAAGACACCATTTACCGTTACGAGTATTTCAGAAAAATCACTAAAAAGAAGAAAAAGTGGCAGGAAGACAAAATGAGCTTCCCGATACATGCAATATATCTGTTGGGTGAATTGAGGGCTGAGGAGTCGTTAAGCGTTATCCTCGAAACATTAAGGCAGGGCGAGGAGTTCCTTGAATTCTGGTATGGAGACTTTCTTATGGGCGAATTGTGGGAACCTCTTTTTTTTATTGGGAACAACAGGTTGGACTTATTGAAGGATCTTGTGTTATCTCCCAATATTTATGCTTTTGCCAGAAGCGAAGTTGCTTCCTGTGTATGTCAGATCGGACTGCATTATCCTGAAAGAAGACAAGTGGTCGTTGAATGGTTCAGGGATATTTTCAGCCATCTCGGAGAGGCATCACTGAAAGATGGTTTGATTGACAGTGATTTTATCGGACTGGCAGTAAGCGATGCCCTGGATTTAAGTGCAAAGGAGTTGCTGCCTGAAATAAAGAGATTATTCGATCTGGGTTATGTCAACAAAGGTATTTGCGGCGATTATGTAAAAGTTGAAAAAGAAATTCGTAATCCCGGGAAAAAGTTTTTCAAAAAGGAACTCCTGAATATTTTCGACAGGTACAGGAAAATTATAACAACATGGAATGGCTATGAAGATGAGGAGAAAACTCAGGGTATTAAAAATGAAAATTTACCTGCCGAACTTAAAGTTGGCAGGAATGATCCCTGTCCCTGCGGCAGCGGGAAGAAATATAAAAAATGCTGCATGAAAAACGAATAATAATCGTGTTCCGGAAATGCCATATGTCCATTTCGGGATCCTCCTGTTTTGTGTGGTTTTTGTGAACCCAAAAGAGTAACTGGCAGACATCTAATCTATAATGTAAAGTTTTAATGAAAAATCGGGTGTCTCGACCTGTGTTTTTTTGGATGTTTGTTCGTCGCAGTATTGACAGTAAACGGGTTCTCCAGCCTTGAGGGCTGGCCTTCCAGTAGCCCCGGTCCCATCCGGGGTGGGGGGCAATAATACCAATCCGACCCTGGAGGGGTGGCCTTTGATTTTTACATGTAATTGAAAGTCAACCCTTCCAGGGTTGTACATGTTTTGTGGTGCCCTTGACCCGGGGCGAGACCCGGGCTACTGGAAGTCGACACCCCAGGTGTCGGAATAGGTTGAACTAATGTTTGGTACGGAAGAAGGTCCTGGAAATATTAAACTCATCTTAACTTTGGGTGTTTTTCGCACAAAACAGTAAAAACAAGCACATTCTTTAAATGCCATATGTCTATATAGGGATCCTCTCAACTTGAGGTCGCAATTTGAGGCCTCAAGTTTGTAACTTATTCATTAGGAAGGGATAAAAGATAAACTTGCAGTCTTGAACTGAAGGACTTGCACGACACTTCTTCGCTAGAACCTTCGCTAGAACCTTCGCTAAAACCTTCGCTAAGGCCTTCGCTAAAACCTTCGCTGAAGCTACGGTTTTCGAAGAAAGCTACGGTTTTCAAAGAAAGCTACGGTTTTCGAAGAAAGCTACGGTTTTCGAAGAAAGCTACGAAGTGCACAGCCAGCAGAACATAGAGACTTTTCTAACTCCGTGTTACTCCGTTTTAACTCCGCGTGACTCCGTGGTTAAAAAAACCAGAAACCCCGTCAACCCCGCCAGCGCCGTTATTATTCCAACGGGGTAGGCTATGGCGGCAGGAAGTGAGAAGCCTTCGGGGGCAAACAGCAGGTAGGTGGTGGTGACGGCTGTCATGAAGACTGCAGGAATAAGGGTGATCCAGTACAGCTTCCTGCTTTGTGCAAGGTAAACTGTTATCGCCCATAGCACAACCATGGCAAGCGTCTGATTCGACCATGCAAAGTAGCGCCAGATTATATCGAAATTTATTTTTGTAAGAAGAAATCCTGCCGCAAAAAGCGGAACACTTATAAAGATCCTGTTCTTTATTGGTCCCTGCTTGTACTTCAGGAAGTCGGCAACTATCAGGCGGGCACTCCTGAATGCAGTATCGCCCGAGGTAATGGGAGCGGCCACAACTCCAAGAAGGGCCAGCACGGCGCCGAACTTTCCGAGAAGCGAATTGGAAATTTCATTGACAAGATAAGCGGCATTGCCCTGGTGCTCAGTCATAACGGTGTTAAGTTCATTGACTCCGCCGTAAAACGACATTCCTATTGCAGCCCAGATCATCGCTACTATCCCTTCAGTGATCATTGCCCCGTAAAAAACCCTCCGTCCAAGTTTCTCGCTGGTTATGCAGCGGGCCATCAGGGGTGACTGTGTCGAATGGAATCCTGATATGGCTCCGCAGGCAATTGTGATGAACATCATCGGAAAGACCGGGAATTTCTCACTGTCGACATGAAAGTTCCTGAAGTTGGAAATACTGAGCTCAGGGATCTGGTAGCCTTTTGCGAACAGGGCTGTAATAAGGCCGATGGCCATGAACAAAAGGGCAAATCCGAAGAGGGGATAGAGTCTCCCGATTATCTTGTCTATTGGAAGCATTGTTGCAAGCAGATAGTAGACGAAAACAACCCATACCCAGAAAGTCATGGTGAGTGATTCGGGTGTCAGTCCGGCCAGTATTTTGGCTGGTCCCATTATAAACACGGCACCCACAAGGACCATAAGCACCACGGTAAATCCCCTCATGAACTGTTTTACCCCGGTTCCCAGATAAATGCCGACTATCTCGGTAATGCTCAGTCCGTTATGTTTTATAGACAACATCCCGGAAAAGTAATCGTGAACGCCGCCTGCAAACACCGAACCAAGCACTATCCATAGGAAGGCAACAGGGCCCCACATTGCTCCGGCAACGGCTCCAAAGATGGGACCGAGTCCGGCAATGTTGAGAAACTGAATCAGGAAAACACGCCACCAGGGCATCGGGACGTAATCAACCCCGTCGTTAAGCCTGTATGCCGGCGTCTGGCGCGATCCGTCAGCCTGGGCTATCCTTTCTATAAACCTCGAATAAAAGACATATCCCAGTATCAGAACCGTAATGCAGACAATAAATGTAATCACAGTTTCAGCAGGTCAGTTCAATTAATATTCTGTCCGGGCCATTTTACAATGTTGGATAAAGCAATATTCCCGGATTTTGTTTCGGTCCATCCCGTCTCCTTATTCCTGTCTTTATTTCCGGAGAGAACATTCTGATAATAGTTCAATCTCTCCAGTAATAATGACAGGAGGTAAGCCGGAATTGAGATTTAAATATAACCAAGTTTTTAATTGGCTGTTCCAGGCCTCAAAAGTTATGATCGCTCAATGAAGTTTAATTAATTCTGCAAGTGTGAAAAAGTGCGCCTCTCCGGCAGGTTATCTGTTTTTACCTGGCATTAGTCAGCCCTGATGAATGGGAGGAATCGATGACAGAAGTAAAGAATGAGAGGATATCCTCCTTTACTCTCAAAGGATTTTCATGTCCAAGACTGTCATAGGAGATTATAGTGGCATTAATATTCTCAGCGAGATAAAGATCCCTGCAGGAGTTCCACCGGTCAGGCTGCATTTTTTCCCCGGTGGTTCTGAAAACAGTTTCCCTTTCATCAGGGTCATAGCCGTCATCAAAAAGAACTGCATCATTATCATCAAGCTTTCCCATGTAAAGGAATTGCGGGATACTTCTAAAAGCTGCGGAATCGAAAGTCATGCCGAACAAATCACTGAAATCATTTGTGCCCAGAGGATAATTCAGCCTGTGTCCATTCATTTCCCTGACCGGGAGCATCAAAAGCCCGTTCAATCCTCCTGCTGCCAGGGCAAATACCCTGTTGGGATGAATCAGTGAGAATCTGTTAACAAATGTGCCTGATGCAGAGAAACCGGTCATCAGCACTCGCTCTTCTGTCGGGTAGCCCAGCCTTTGAAGAGTGTCCCTGGCATGTTCTATCATTCTGATAAGCTGAGCATCGAGCCGCTCCAATGGATTGCCCTTCTGGAGGACGGCATCCCTGTCGAGAGCATGGGTGTAAATCTTCCAGTCCGACTCAGGCCGTGGGAATACCGGGACCAGCAGGGGATACCCAAGCTTTCCTGAGACGTAATTTCCCGTATAGAAATCTATGGATGCGGTCCTCCTGGCCTTCTTAAGATGTTCCCTGAGCTTATCATTTGCAAACCCTGAATTGTTGGGCTCAACAATAAGTAAAACCTCTTTATTGTCTGAAATTGTCTCAGGTACATAAAGCAAATAAGGGAAGTTGAATCCCTTCCGGGAGTCGGCATTAACTTCAATCAGATTCTTATCGGTTCCCCTGCTGCATGCTGCAAGGGTAATAAAAGTGATAAATGCAATCAGCTGTCGGCTCATTCTGAATAATCTTATTTATTGTTAAAATGCAGCCTTTATAAGGCAGATGATGAAATTACCAGAATTTTCCTTAGCAGCTCCTTATTATTTAACAGGATTACTTTCCGGCTTTACCAATGACACTAACTACATATTCAAGGGGCAGTTTAGTGGCTGCCGTGACCTGTTCGGGAGCCATTCCTTCATTATGAAGCCTTAATATCAGATATTCCATCGATTCGCCGATCTCAATGATATGCATGTCAGGATCATAGATCCTCAGTACCCGCTGCCTCCATGGCTGCTCCCTGACATCATGGACGAACGAGACTCCCTTCTCCTTCAATATGCCGGCTATCCTTTTAACATCATCATATTCGAAATACAGCTCGAAATTAT
Organism: Bacteroidales bacterium; assembly: GCA_034004115.1. GTDB lineage: Bacteria > Bacteroidota > Bacteroidia > Bacteroidales > VadinHA17 > LD21. Next base: position 7,699 of record JAVEXG010000036.1, read on the forward strand.
TCCCCCCCTGTTGTATCTCCCTGTCGTCAATCAGCTTTTTAAAACCTGAAGCGAGATGAATTGCAAAATCACCCCTGTAGGTTACATTAGTCCCGAAGTCAGCGGTTACTTCCTGGTTCATAATAGTTTCATAAAAATCGCGTGAGCGTTTTATGTCCGATACTGTTATCAATGTGCAAATAAACTTCATGGAAAGTAATTTTTGTTTTTGATACTCCAATAAGCAAAAATAACGATTTCGTTCAAGCTTCAAATATATGGTTCATCTTCAAAATTAAAAGACTCCATGTCAGGTTTTCTCGGAAAAATTGTAAATTTGCCTCGTCTTAAAACTTTGGATGTTAGTATTTAAAACGGATCGGGTATAGTAAATGACCTGCGGATTTTCCCGGGGTCGTTCTTCAGTCATACTCTGGACTTTTCGCGCCGGAGTTCTATTCATATTTATATATCATTATTAATCAGATACATGGCATTGGATAAAAATTGTTATTCAGCCATGGATCCAACATTTAAAATTCAGAATCATCATGAGTAACGAAGATAAATCCATTCACGAATTCGACTTCAACCTGATATGCGAATATTTTTCAAGCATCGAACGCCAGGGTCCGGGAAGTCCTGAAGTAACTATCAAAGCCCTGAGCTTCATCGATAATCTCACCGCCGGATCACGAATTGCGGATATCGGATGCGGAACAGGCGGTCAGACAATGGTGCTGGCACAGAATGCACCCGGGGAAATTACAGGCATCGACCTGTTTCCGGCTTTTATCGATCTTTTCAACTCAAATGCCTTTCAACTCAATCTTCATCACAGGGTGAAAGGAATTACCGGTTCAATGGATAACCTTCCTTTTCAGACCGGGGAACTGGACCTGATATGGTCGGAGGGAGCTATCTATAATATTGGTTTTGAGAAGGGACTTACCTACTGGAATCAATTCCTGAAGCCGGGCGGCTATGTTGCTGTCACGGAAGCATCGTGGTTCACCGAGGAAAGGCCGGAGGAGATCAACGGATTCTGGATGGATGCCTATCCTGAGATAGACACAATTCCCGAAAAAGTAAGCCGGATGCAGAAGGCCGGGTATGTTCCCGTAGCCCACTTTACGCTGCCGGAGAACTGCTGGACTGAACACTTCTATGTTCATCAGGCCAGGGTGCAGGAGGCTTTCCTGAAGAAGCATGAAGGCAATCAGAATGCGGTTGACCTGGTTGCAAACGAACGCCGTGAGGCTCTGTTGTATTCAAAATACAAGGAGTATTACGGCTATGTGTTCTATATCGGGAAGAAGATCTGAAATTTGTGTTCCAGGAGGGGCGTGAGGCTTGTGGCGTGAGGCGTGAGGTGATACAGTCACTTTTTAGTTGCCTTTTATTATATTGCGATTGTTTAACCAGTCCGGCCCTCTATGATTAAGAAAATTATCCCCTCACTTGTCATATGTATCCTGATCTCTGCCTTTGAGCTTCCGGCACAGGAGAACGTTTTGGTTTTTAGTTCCGTTATGGAATCGGAAATCAGGATCGACGGAAATTTAAATGATGCTCCCTGGCAGGATGCGCCTATAGTATCAGATTTTATTCAGTATGAGCCTTCTGAGGGGGCAAATTCAGAATTCAGGACTGAGGCGCGGATGCTTTTTGGAAAGGATGACCTGTATTTCGGTGCCATGTTATTCGACAAACAGGAGAATATTGAAAATAATCTGGGACGGAGAGACGAATATAACAGGGCCGACTGGTTCCTCGTATCAATTGATTCGTACAACAGCGGCAAAACTGCTTTCACTTTTGCCGTCAATGCAGCAGGAGTGCAGCTCGACGGCCAGCAGGATGATAACAAAAGAGTAAGTTCAGGGCAGACCAATCCTCTGCTCCCTGCAGGCCTGGATATCTCGTGGGATGCCATATGGTACTCAGAGGTTCAAATCACCGAAGAGGGATGGGTGGTCGAGATGAGGATACCATATAACATGCTCAGGTACTCAAAAAAGGAGGTGCAAACCTGGGGCATCTATTATTCAAGGAGGATCCCAAAGGCCGGAGAGGTCTCTGAATGGCCCTATATTCCACGTAACATAAGGACCAACCTTGTGTCGGGTTATGCCCCCGTAACAGGGATACGAGGTATCGACCCCAGACGTAACATACAGGTGCGTCCTTTTGTCCTTGCCGGACTCGATATTTACGAAAATAAAAATATACCCGGGAAAGCGGATTACAGCTTTAAAAGTGATGCAGGAGGGGATATTAAAATAGGAATCGGGCCAAATGTCATCCTTGATGCAACTATTAAGCCTGATTTCGGGCAGGTGGAAGCGGACCCGGCGGTTCTTAATCTTACCGCTTTCAATACCTTATATCCGGAAAAACGTCCTTTTTTTCTGGAAGGCGCCGACATTTATAAATTCGGGATCGGACGCAGCAGGCTGTATTATTCAAGACGATTTGGAGCCGGCGAACCAATCATTGCAGCATTGAAACTGTCGGGCCGCAGCGAAAAAGGTTTGTCATTCGGCCTTCTGGGCACAACTTCCGGAAGAAGTTTTGATCCGTCAAACAGCTACGCGGTATTTCGCGCGAGTCAAAGAATAAATGAATATTCCTCGGCCGGAGGGATCCTTACTTACTATTACAGCCCTGCCGGAAAAGGGACCGGATGGCAGAGCATGACAGGTGGTGTTGACTGGGATTTAAGATTTAATGACAATAAGTACGGATTCGAAGGGATCCTTGCTTTTTCAGACAGAAATTCACTGGTCGAAGAAACAATGGACCAGACAGGTCTGATGAGCAGTCTCGCGATCCGGAAACGACAGGGACTCCTCGACGGGCACATTGCTTTTCTTATGTTTACTGATGAGTATAATCCAAACGATATCGGATGGACAAGCTTTGAACAGAACTGGTACCAGCTTTGGGCTAACCTGAAATACAAACTCAATGAAGGAAAACCATTCGGCAGCTTTCAGAGAGGAGATCTCAGCTTCGATTATGCAAGGAGACTTTCCTTTCTTGAACAGTACGACATGGGGAGCGAAATTAATCTCGGGGCGACTCTTATTACGAAGGAATTCAGGCAGATAAAAATCGGGACTGAGCTGGCCGATCCTCTCGGGGGCTATGATCTGTGGGAAACAAGGGGCCTCTGGGTCTGGGCAAAGCCAAAGGCCGCTGAATTATCCCTCGAATTCTCGACTGACGACAGAAAGCACTGGAAGCTAACTCCAAAAGCTTCGGTAAGGAAGTATAACAACAAAGGATCCGAATATCTGATTGACTTTCTGGGTATAATAAATACCGGAACAAAGGTTGCTTTAAGTGCAAACATCAAAGGCACCTGGGAGAGTAACAGAACCGGATGGGCATCCAATGAGACATTCATGACGGATGATACTGGCTGGAAGATTGGCAATTTGTCTACTTCTCCTGATAACCTTGGCCAGACGGATTTCACTGCTTTCAACGACAATGGGTCGCTCGAAAGCATTCTTGCCGGTGTGAAGGAATATCAGCCCGGCCTGTATTATGTTCCCGTATTTGGTACCCGCGACACACGATCGCTTGATTTTACCATAAGAGGTTCCCTTACCTTGTCAAGTAAACTCTCGATGCAGCTCTATTCGCAGTTATTCGTTGCAAGAGGGAGGTACGACAATTTCAGTATTCTTGCCGATCCCGACAATATGGTTGCCTTCGGGGATTACCCCAAAAGGAGGGATTTTAATTACAAAAACCTTCATTCAAATTTCGTGACAAGATGGGAATACCGACCCGGATCAGCTATATATTTTGTCTGGAGCCATTCAAGGAGCAGGGATGATGAGCTGAATCCTCTTGCCCCCTGGGGTGAGTCGTTATATGAACAAACGGTAAGAAGCCAGATCTCAGATGTCTTCAGGGTCTTTCCAGGTAACAGTCTTATGGTCAAGCTCGATTATGCTTTTCACTAAAATCCTTAGCTGTAAGGCCCGAAAGGATTCAAAATACAAAGAGTATTCCGGTTGTCCGTTTTATATAGTTAAGGAGTCTTGCTGCAACCTCATCATTCAGAGTTTTTCCTTAAAGTCCTGGCAGTATAGTACCCAATGAAGAATACTATAAGGATAAGAATGAACAGAGGCAGGTCAAAACCGAAAAAAAGAAATCTCACCCTCACGCTTTCCAGGTTTTGTCCGATAAAAAGCAACAGCAGAATTATCAGGACAATGTCAATAATGTGTTTTGTCGATATGTTCTTCATGCCAGTTACATTTTTGTTCTGGAAATCTCAGCACCGGAGGGCGACATTAGATTTCCCTGGTCTTCCACAGTAATAAACACCTCGCTGAAATCAAACGGAGTTACGGTTTTGAAAGTTGATTTCTTTGCGTTTTTGATGATGAGCTGCCCCACATTCTTAATTCCAAAGTCGTTGGTAACCACCCATACGCTGTAGTTGTTGCCGGCCGGATTAAGCCTGTCGGGACTGGCAAGGCCTTTTGCAGTTATCTGCAGTGTAATGTTGTTATGGCTGTCAGTTTTCTTTACGGCAGAAATATCAGCCGCCGGAGCAATGCTGGAAACAGGAAATTTTGAAGTGGTTCCGCAGGATCCAAGCACTATGACCAGTGCGATAAATAGTAAGTTTCTGATAGATTTCATCTTGTTTCTTTTAGTTTGTTTATACCAATATTAACGCTTAGTGTTTAATCACCGGTTTCATCAACCTTCGTATTCCTGACAACCTGATTTCTTTTATTATTTACAAGCTTAAATACCTCCATAACCAGGATCATCGGGATAGCCAGGATCAGAATGTAAAGGTATTCATTAAGAGTAACAGGCTCAGTACGTAAAATGTTCTGCATAAACGGAAGTTGCATGCTAAGAATATGAATTCCCTGAGCCAGAATAACCCCGAAGACAAGAATGATGTTTCTTTTAATCGGTACCCTGAATGCCGAAGTTCTTTCAGAACGGGCATTGAACACGTGGAAGTTTTGCATAAACACCATGAGCAACAGGATAAGGTTACGAGCATAAATATCGTTCATCTGAGTGAACGTATTCAGGTAGTACCACAATCCTAAAACTATCAGGCCCATTGTTGCACCCGAAGCAACAGTCTGGCTTATCATGAGCCTGTTGAATATTTTCTCGGATGGCTTTCGCGGCGGACGTTTCATTGCACCTGGTTCACCTCCCTCAAAAGCCAGGGCAACATCCTGGATACCGTTTGTGACGAGATTCAGCCAAAGCAGCTGCACAGCCAGAAGCGGAAGAGGAAGCCCTGCAAAGATTGATGCCAGGAACAGTATTATTTCGGCGGCGCCCGTAGAAATCAACAGATAAATGACTTTTCGTACATTATCGTATGCAAAGCGCCCTTCCTCAACTCCGGCAACGATCGACCTGAAATTGTCGTCGAGCACTATCATTGATCCGACCTCTTTTGCCACATCGGTCCCTGAACCCATTGCCACTCCGATATTTGCCCTTTTCAGAGCAGGCGCATCGTTCACACCATCGCCCGTAACGGCAACGAATTCCCCTTTCCGGATCAGGACATCAACAATTTCAAGCTTCTGAGCTGGTGAAACCCTGGCAAAAACAGTGGTTGATGCCACCAAATTTTCATAAGCAGGACTGTCATATGCACCTGATTCAGCAAGCATCTGTCCGGTCACTACCAATGTCTTTTTGTCAGCTATGCCCAGATCACGTGCAATTGTTCCGGCAGTTTCCGGATGGTCGCCGGTAATCATAATGACTTTTATTCCTGCTTCATGGCACTGTTCAACCGAGACTCTGGCTTCTGACCTGAGCGGGTCGATAAACCCCACAAGACCGTAAAAGGTCAGAGATTCAATGTCTTTATTTTCATATAATTCTTTCTCTTCAAAGTTTTTGTATTCGCCGCTGGCAAATGCCAGCACACGGTAGCCATTTTTTGCAAGATCTTCAGCATCGGTAAGTATTTTATCCTTGTCAATATCCTTGATTTTTCCATCGGCGGACATTTTTGTGCAGAAATCAAGGATGGTTTCAACGGCGCCTTTTACACCTATATATACAGAGTCCTCCATACTGCAAAATGATGCAGAGAATTTCCGCTCCGACTCGTAGGGAATTGTGCCAATGGGTTTCTGGTCTGTTTTCCATTTTTCCGGATTTATCCCAAGTTTGTAACTCATTCCCAGCAGGGCAACATCCATGGCGTCGCCGTGGTATACCCACTTTTCACCTTCATTTGTCAACGAAGCCTCATTGGCAAAGACAGCTGTACGTGTAATCTTTGAGATCTCTGGAATGTTGTTGATATCTGGCGTTTCACCCTGGCTGCCTGTTACAGAGCCAACTCCGTTATAACCCTCGCCTGTAACAGAAAAGCGAGTGCCATCAGGCAATAATATTATCCTGGCAGTTTGTTCGTTAACCGTGAGTGTACCGGTTTTGTCGCTGGCAATTACGGTGCAGCTGCCAAGGCTTTCTACAGATGTCAGCTTACGTACAATTACGTTGCGTCTGGCCATTCGCTTTGTTGCTATTGACAGAGCCACGGTCAGAGCCACCGGGAGGCCTTCGGGAATTGCTGATACCGCCAAAGCAACGACAAGGAAGAAAATGGCTGTCAGATCCATTCCCTGCACACGGAGTATTAAAGCCAGAAAAACGCTGAGGATGACAATGAAAATACTGATCTGCTTTATGAACTTCTCCATGCGTTGAACCAGAGGCGGTTTTGCGGAAGCCGATTCGGTTACATCCTGTGATATTTTTCCAACCTGAGTGTCACCCCCGGTGCAAACTACCACCCCAAAACCCCTTCCTTTCAGTACAGTGGCACCGGCAAACGCCATGTTGGTTCTTTCTGCCACACCAAGGTCTTCCTGCAATATGCCTTTTTTCTTGATGGCAGCTATTGATTCTCCTGTAAGAAAACTCTCATCAATCTCCATCCCTGATGCCTCAAGCAAACGCATATCGGCCGGAACTTTCATTCCTGATTCAAGCAGAACAATGTCGCCCGGCACCAGTTCTTCGGAAGGCACCTCTGAATCTCTCCCGTCCCTTTTTACCCTTGCCCTGATCCTAATCAGTTTTTGAAGGCTGCTGGCACTCTTTTCGGCATTGTACTCCTGGTAAGCTCCCAATGCACTGTTGATGAAAATAACCAGAAAGATGAAAATTGCATCTTTCCCCTCACCAATGGCCACCGAAGCCAACGCAGCAGCGACAAGGATAAAAATCAGCGGGTTGAGCAACTGGTGAAGTATTATCTGAATCAGGGTGATTTTTTTGCCCTCGGGTAATTTGTTCTCACCGTAATAATTCAGCCTTTCCCCTGCCTCCTGCCGGGTTATTCCATCAGGGGAAGTTTTCAGCTCGCTGAATAATTCCTTCTCATGAAATGCATGCCAGTGTTCCCTGGCAAGAGTGTCCTGATGTTTCATATAATGATTTCTGGTTTTATCTTTCAAGTTTACTTATTTCCTTCCCTGCCTACTCAAACCTGTAGTGTCTCCTGATTTCTTCTTCAATTTTCTTATCCCATGTCTTCTGCAGAATCTCAGTGGCCATATCCTTATAATAGAGAGATTTTTCAGTGTCGCCAAGCTTTTCATAGAGCTCGGCCAGTTTGTTTATTGAAGGGATATGCATATCGTTTACCTGCAGGCAAATTTTAAACTGTTCTATGGCCTTTTCATAAAAGGCATTGCTTATCAGTTCTTCACCTATTTTGTAATGCACCGCAATCTCTTTTATTGCATAGTCGAGCTTCAGCCGGATTACATCAAGTTTCTTGATTGTGATAACCGAACAAGGCATTTCACGAATGACTTTCTCGGTAATGCTTCCCATAAAAAACCAGCTGATACCTGTTCGGCCATTTGTTCCCATAATAAGGAGGTCGATGTGTAATTCGTTTATGGCTTCAAGTATTTGTTCTTCTATTTTGCCAGTTTTTATTTCAATTTTATGTTTAATCCCTTCCAGATCAAAGTCCCGGATGAATGATTCCAATTCATTTTCAACCCTCTTCAATCTCGATGCATTTTCTTCTTCAAGATCTATATTTAACCAGAGGGGGATATGAGTAAGTGGTTCATAAACAGTATATACCATCAAAGTGGAATCGAATTTCCTCGCCAGCTTAATTGCATTGTGAAGAGCCCGCGCTGAAGGCTCTGAAAAATCAACGGGGCATAGTATATTGGCAAACAACTTTTTGGGCTCAGACTTAACAAGGAATACCGGAACATCCGACATTCTGATTATTTGTTCGGCCGTTACACCCAGTTTGTAAATCGACTTCCTGGGTTTGCTCTTTGATCCTATGAGAATTAAATTGACCGTCTCGGAATTGGCTGTGTCGATAATGGTGGAAACAATTTTTCCAAATGCAACTTTAGGTTCCCCTGCAATAACCTTACCGGCAACAAGAATCTCCCTTATTTCATCCAATGACTCCTTTGCGGCCTTAAGGACAAATTCCTTCAACTTGTTCTGTAGATCATCGTCCGGAACGACATACAGCAAAATGATCTCCGAATTATAGGCACTCGCCAGTTTTACTGCTGTATTAATCTGTTCGGTGTTATCAGTGGAGACATCAACCGGAACAAGTATCTTCTCAAGAAGTTTCATATCTCTGCTTTTTAAGGTTAATTTTTTCATAATTCCTAAAAACCTGTACTTCTCTGGCATCGCTGCCAGGAGAAGTGTGTCCGGGAAACAAAATACTCATCATTTAATGCATCCAGGTGCTATCGGTCATATAAGAGTTCAGCAATTCAGTAATGACCTTTTTTCGTGTTATTAAAAGATTATACTGTCACAATCTCTGCATAAACTTACAAAAATCCGGCAAGATTTCCAAGACCTTTTTATCAGTGGAACTGATGATTATGGTTTTGCGGACCACACTCTGCTTCATGAAGATGATGGTTGCACGGGCAGATGATGACTGTCTGACCGTGAAGTTCACTTTTTCAGGAATTGATGAAAATTTTCAGGACGGGAAAAACACTTAATTTTGATATGGTTAACACGGGAAACATACCTCATGTTTTTTAGATTTTGCTTCATCTTGCACGAACTAATGCTTCTGGAAGAATTCGCCAATTGTAATTGATTACTCATTAATTTATGTAGTTAGTTACGTAGTCAGTTACGTAGTCAGTTGCTCCGAATTCAGAACAGCAGCCTTAACAACCATGCAGCGATCCCCACTGGTGTGGTTGAAAACATCGGATGCGGTCCGCTGACGTAACCTTTCGATTTGTATTTTTTTACAAGCGGATAATTTTTTGCATGGAAGATTCCGGATTTTACTTTGACAACCCTGTAATAAATCATCGTAATGGCCCCGCCTGCAAGTAATGTTAATGAGCTGAAGAAGAGACTGTTTGTAATTTTGTTTTCTGCCACCGGAATCAGATAAAATACTAAAATGGACAGAACGAAAAAGATGGCCTTGATAAGAAATCCAGTAAGGTGAAATGACCGCGCTTTGCTGCTTCGGGGGATGGGGACGTCTATAATTCGGGACCTTATACTTCCCATCGGTCCGACACCTCCTGAAATTCCTGTATTCCTGTGCATTGGATAGGAGTAAGGTTTGCCGTCGGCTTTCAGTCCGGGGATGAAAAAACAATCAAGATCCCTGATGAAATCCCGGTATCTCGCCTGTGCCTTTTGCCGGGCTTTCTCCCTTGCGGAGACAGAGAAATTCTGAATGTCCGATTTTACTTTTTCTTCGTCAGGAATATGATGAGAGGCCTTGTTGAGGTAATAGTCATAAAGCATATCATAGTTATGCTTTCTTTCAGGCTGGCTCAGTATGTCATAAGCTTCAAAGATCTCAATGAAGACTTCATCTGCATTACTATTTTTGCTGACATCAGGGTGATACTCAAACGCCAGTTCCCTGAACCTTTGCTTAATAAGTTCCGGAGATGCATCCCTTTCAAGGCCAAGGATCCTGTAATAGTCTTTCATTGGCAGGCAATTCTTTCGCCGGAGATTGATAATAGTCTCAGAGGACCGGCAATACAACGGATCTATCTCAATCCAGGTAGTTTATTTTCTTTCAATAATTCAACGGCTTCTTTCATCCTTTTTTGGATTGTCTCCTCCCTTTTGGCAAATGTAATCCAAAGAATATACTGCCGCTTGTATGATCGTGCAAGTTTCTTGAAATTTGCAAGGGCCGGTTCATTTTCAGCAAGTGCTTTCAGAAAATAATCCGGAACCTGAAGCTCCTTATCCTTGCTCTCCTGGCCTGATTTTAATTTCCAGTCAACTTTTCCGGTTTTTAACCAGACATCAATTTTCTGCAGTCCGGCTTCCGTCATTTTTCCTTTTTTAATCAACTCCACTACCAGCTTCTTGTTTACATCCGACCAGTTGGAGGTATTGGTTCGTGGAGTGAATTTTCTTACATACCGCTCATCATCGATCCTTCTCAGGGTGCTGTCGATCCAGCCGAAGCAAAGAGCTTCCTCCAGGGCTTCCCTGTATTCAATGCACGTGGTGCCTGTGTGTTTTTTGTAGTAGATCATCCAGATACCCGGACTTTCCTTATGATTTTTCCCCAGCCAGCTGCGTAAGGATTCGCGGTTCTCAAAAAATACTTGTTCCAGTTCTCTCATCAGTTTTATTGTCAATGGATTTATTATCCGGCGTTGTCATATGCCCTTTTCAACCAGTTGCCAGCTGACCCTGGTTGGTTGTTGCTGGTTCCTGGTTCCTGGTTCCTTGTTGCTCGTTCATGGTTCATGGTTCCTCGTTTCTTGCCTTCACGCCTTCACGTCTTTACGCCTTTACGCCTTTACACCTTTACACCTTTATACCTTTACACCTTTACACCTTTACACCTTTACGCCTTTATGCCTTTACGCCTATTATTTATACCTCGTCTGCAAAAACGTCTGCATTTGTCTGTTTTGTTTTCAGTTCTGCCATAGATTTAGTATTTCCAATAAAAGGATTTTCTTGCCTGATTGTTCACCGGGAAGGCAGAATTCAAATTATAATGAATTCTATTCCGTGGTTTGGTTGCCTTTAGGTTTGAAATCCCTGATTCCCTGCCAGATAAGCAGAACTGCAACAAATCCGATCAGGATGAATGCCAATGGTTTTGACTCTGTGTCAACCAGAAGCAGATAACTCACGAATGCCAGGGCGACCCATTTGAATATGTAATAAACCAACTTGTGATTTTTCATTTTACGGCTTTTAGTTGTAAAGTTAGTCCATATCAGGCATATTGGCGAATGAGATGGCAGGATTTTTCAGGAACTACAGGTATTTAAACCCGTCATACAGGAAGATCAGTGAGAATATAAGCAAAGCGACACCCAGAATCCTCATAAGGATCAGGTAAATCCCTTGATTGATGAATTGTTTCGACCTGTCCACCAGAAAGGCAACCACTATTTTCGAGCCTGTAAGGAAGACGTAAAAGGAGATCATGAAGAGAATCGAGGTCAGCAGATCTGTTTTATAAGCCTTGAACATTAAGGGCGTTCCCACTGTCGCCCAGAACAGATATGGACTCGGGTTCAGGAGGTTTGCAATGATCCCTTTCTTCAATGATCCTGATTTCGAGTCCTTAACATCGAAATTGAGCTCCCTGGTTCTTAAGGATTCAACTCCCAGATAAGCAAGAAATATGGCGCCGATAAAAGAAATGATCGCCAGAAATATGTCGAATTGTGCAAGCCTGCCCAGAATCAGCACTGTAATCATGATTATCGGAAAATCAGTGATCAGCGGAGAAAGTGCCACTTTGATACCTTCGGCTCTGTTGTGCCTGATGGTTTGAGTCAGGACAAGAGTCAGCAAAGGTCCCGGGGAAATCCCCGATGATAAACCAAGCAATACACCGGCAGAAATGAAATGCCAAAGATTATCGGTCATCACTTACGTCAAATTTTTGAAAGCGTAAACTTATATAAAATATACTCCCCACCGCGTACCTCATACCGCACAGCGCGCACCGCGCTTCATCCAATCTCCACAAACTCCACATATACACCCAGCAGTATGTGCCATAAAACATAATGTCCGAGCCGGAGTGTAAGTGCAGCCGGAAATCCGTTTTTCCTGTAGATCAGGGCCTGAAACATATTCATGATGAAACCGGAGCCTAAAGAGTAAATAATCAGCCATAAGGCGCCGTCAGAAAATTGCTCAATGGGCTCTCTCAGTGAAGTGAGGATAACAGCAAAAATGAAAAATTGCTTTTCGAAACGGCCTTTTTGAAATCTTCTGCCAATAAAGCATAGAATTGTGATCGGTATTAAGCGATAAAAAGTTTCAATCTCAAATGCGCCTGAGATATACAGGAAAATAGAATAGGGGAAGGGCTGTAGAAATGGAGGAAGCTCATTGTATGGTTCCGGGTGAAGAATGACTTTAAAAATAAGTATGTCGAGACAACCAAAAACCAGACCCAATAAAAACGGGATAGCTAGCCTGTTCCTGTTACTGATTTCCTTCTGCCAGAAATCAGGGATTCCGGCTTGTCTTTGAAAAAAAAGGAAGGGGATTCCGGCAAGCAGTATCAGCAGATTATTAAAATTCCAGATCCTTAAGCCGGGATGAAATACCCTGATCTGATTGCCGTAAAAAATTCCAATAGCAGCAATTCCCAGAAGAATCAACCAGGTAATGATATTTGATCTGATCTCCTTGTTCATCTTATGTCCTTGACAGAATACTTACAAATATAACAAACTGCCAGCTTCGCACTTCATAGCTTTCTTTGACCTTCGTGGTATTGGCGAAGGTGTTAGCGAAGAAGTATTTTACCTGAAACGATATGGCTATTAAGAAGAAGGAAGACCAAAGACACCTGCCTGCCTTCTGGTGCAGCCAATCAGGCACTTTTAATTTCCCTGAGGGGTACGTAAAAATCCTCTTTTGTGAGATTGCATTTCGTTGCAATATACTTGCAGTAATCCAGGCGCCCTGCTTTGTTATCTCTTGTATCCGAACCAAATACAAACTTAAGGCCCTGTTCCTTGGCCATATTTATGAATTTTTCATGCGGGGTGTGGGCCAGATCATTTATTTCAACATTCAGATTTTTGTTTTTCAGGGCGGAAATTATCTGCTGCATTCTTTCCTCGGTCCATAATGTGTAATAATCGCGGGCTATGCAGACAGGCAGAAAGAGCGGCCATCCGAAAGTGGTTAAGGGTTCATCGTTATTTATGACTTCCATTGTATGGGCCAGATATCTTTCCATAAACTTTTCCGCATCATCAACATAGGTGTCGAAATTCCAGATCCGCAGTGTTTCATCATAGCTGTTTCCCGACGGTACAGTCTGGGCATCCATCAGGATATAATCAAGTCTTGCCAATTGCTCCTGAGAGAAGGATCGTGACCATCCGGGACTCATTGGCTGGATACCGATATAAACAGGATAGGGAAGGAGCGAGTCGATGTACTTCTTGAGAGTGGCATCATTATGGACACTCTGCCCGGGATTTACAACAATACCAAATTGCACACCTGTATTTTTGCTGATCTTCATTACAGTGTCAATTGTAAAGGAGTTGGTGAGGTGAACGTGAAGGTCAAGGAGGGGAAAATCAAAATTACCTGCTTTGCCGGTGCTGCACGACAGAGTTGAAAACGATGGTACAGCCAGCAGTCCGCTTGCAATGCTTACGTTCCGGATGAAAGTTCTTCTTTGCATTTCCTGAGTTTTAAGGGATTAATAGTTTTGAGTTCCAATAATCATTTTATTTATTTCGTTTTACCAGGTTTATATAAAAGCAGGCCGGCTTTTTCAGTAATTGCCAGACAACCATATCTCATGGTTTCAAGAATTGGTTTTACTGAGTCGTAGAACAACTTAATCTTTTGCTCTTCATCAATGATTTCCACAACAACCGGGACTTTATCAGTTACCTCCCAGAATTTGTAGGAGTGGATCACTGAACTGGCTCCGAATCCCAGTATGCCTTTAAAGACGGTTGCACCTGAAAGACCCATGGACTTTGCCCTGAAGACCAGTGTTTCAAACAGCAACTGGTTTTCGAATTTGTCAGTCGAGCTGATATAAATCCGAAGTATTGTAATCTGGCTGGTGTTTTCCATGTTATATTGTTTCAATTAGGTTTTTGCCTATAAGAACCGATACGATCCCGAATACAAAGCTCATTCCTGCATAAAGAGAGAATTTTAGTATCTCTTTATTCTGCAACAGCATGAATGAATCATTTGAAAAGGTTGAAAAAGTAGTGAATCCCCCGCAAATTCCAACTGTGAAGAAGAGCCGCCATTCGGATGACATTACAAATCCTTTTTCAAAAATGCCAAGAAAAATCCCGATGAGAAAACTTCCGGCGATGTTAATAATCAGGGTTCCCCAGGGGAATACAGTATCAAAATTGATCTGGAAATACTTTGATACAAGGAATCTGAGAACAGTGCCTATGAAGCCGCCAAAACCTGCAAAAAGCATCGACTTTACCATAATGAGTAAAATTTAAAATGATGGTAGAAGTCATCAGCTTAAAGAGCAGTTAAAGGCAGACTTCATTGCCTGTGTGCTCAAAAATAAAAATTTTATCTATTGAAAGGAGATGGCCGGAGCTTTAAATGTAACAGGATTATTGTTTAGTCCATGTTTGTAGTTGATAGTCTCAATTGATCCGGGGACGATTCTGATAAGCACGAAAATATCCTGCCATCCCGGAATACCATTCCAGTAATCGCGCTTCATTTTGACAAGCAGTTCCTTGTCGTCAATAACAGTTGCTGTTCCGTTTATGTTGACATAGCCCTTTGCGGTGATATGGTCGGCGAAATAAACGCAGACTTTCGGATTGTTTCTGATCTCCCTGACTTTGCGGCTTGTTCTTGCAGTGGCAAACCATATGACAAAATCCTCCTTAACAGGAAAGGGATTCATGGTCCGTATCTGCGGCTGCCCCAGGGAGTCAACCGTGACAAGTCCGCAATACGTTGTTTCATTGATTATTTCATGAGCAGCCAGGATGACTGTATCCCTGTTTGCCGGGGATTGTGCATTCAAAACAGAAAAACCTGAACCGGATACTGCAACAAGCAAAGCAAATGCAATTAAAACGAGTGTTTTCTTCATGGTTATAAAATTAATTTTGGATTCCTATGATCATGACCCCCGGGATGGGATTTACCCTATTGAATAATTGGAACATTTCCAGCAGACGAAAACAATTGGTTGATTGTTACTGGTTGCTTGTTGCTGGTTGCTTGTTGCTTGTTGCTGGTTGCTGGTTGCTTGTTTAACCACGGAGTCACCAGCCTCCGTTGAAACTTCGGCTGGCAAAGCACGGAATAAATTTTTTTCCTCACGCCTTCTCGCCTTTACCCCATGCCATCTTCTGTTACATATCGGCCTTCAGCTGCCCGGCCAGAATTACAGGATTATCATTTTCGCCGATCTGGTCATATAAATCTGAAATTCTGTTTCTGATCCGATCATCAGCTTTGCCGTTATCAAGGGCTTCCCTGATTTTTTGTTTTAATTCAAACGCTGAATAACAAACATATCCCATATCGTTTGTGATAAAAAGGTAGTTATCCCATTGATCCTGGTTCTCTCTGAAACCCAGAAAATCATTATTGAAATCAGTTATTTCACATACTGAGAAATCCTTTTTGCATATCAGGTAACGAACCAGCTTGTCTGCATTCATACTGAAAGTCTCTTCGTCTGAATTTAATTTTATTCGTGCATGAACCTTATTGGCAATTAAATAACCGGGCGCATTTGATGACAGATACACGAAATTTCCCGTTTCATTATTGTCATACGCAAACCTGTTGTCGACAAGGAAAAAGCAGTAAGGATTGCAGGAGATATCATCAACCAGATACAGGGTATCATACTCTTTCGGCATATAGAATAATTGCTTATTTACCAGACCAATGCTTGTTTCCAACCCGATATTCCTTGCTTTGGGCGGGGCAATCCCGGATATGAACTTTCCGGAAGTGGTCAGATAGTAAAAATTGTATTCTTTACTCATTCTGGGAACTATTGTGAGGATTGAATCGCCCGAAACAATAATCTGAGAGATAAGATTATCAGTTCCCGTCGGTATTCGGCCTGATCGCTGGCCGTTCTTAAGGTCGTAGCTTAATATATGGTGCGAATCTCCCCTGTGGTTAATATATAGAATATCTTTCTTTGCATCCATCGCGTATACATCGGCACGGACATACTCCTCAGGTCCTTTGCCGGATCTGGCAAGGATCCTCATAAAAGCCCCGTCGCCCGAGAACTGAAGGATTTTGTCCTGATCAACTGAAATAATATACTTGTCGTTTACCAGGTAACCAGTTTCAGGGCCAAGCATTATGCTGTCGCGGGTTTCAAGCCTTATCACCCGGATATCCCCGATAAGTTCACTCAGTTTTATTTCGCCCGGCCTGTCCGGATTCTGAAGGTCAATTGAGGGAACCGGCCTGACATTCCTGTCAGCACATGAAGTGACCAGGAGCAGAATAAAAAATGATCCAATGATCTTCAAGTTCCGTGGTATGTGAAATGCATTTTGTGGGAAGAGGCTATTATTCTTATTTCAATTCCATCTTATATCCGGCGATTTTTCTGAAATCTTCCAGTTTGGTAAGGTTGTCAATTTCAAGAGTCAAGGGGATTAATTTGCCGATTGGCTTATTCTGTGAAAATGAAGCCTTTATTTTGCTGTCGATATCCAGGCTTTCTATTCCTGCCCCGGTTTTCTCTGTAAAGTAAAAACCTGTCTTGAAAGAGTTCTTCCATAAAGAAAGCCATGCAACCGTTTTCTTCTTATGGGTTATTTTGCAAAGCCATGCTTTGCCGTCATTGTAATAACGCCATTCATGGGAAAGCCCCATTTCCGAAACGATCTTCAGAAGTTCTTCATATGTCTGGCAAAGTTGCTCACTCAGAATTTCCCTGAACAATTTGTCACCGGGTTCCCGTGACGAATCCCTGAGCAGCTGATCCGGATTCCTGTCTTCCATTTTTTACTGAAATAAAGTTTTTAATTCAGTTTCGACAAACGATTCGCTGAATGTAAATATACAAAACAGAGGTTATATAACGACCTTAAATCTGCAGGCTTTTCCGCCGGACCTTAATGATTCCAGCAGCTCCACCTGAACGGGTTTATGGGTGATATGCCTTTGAAACATATAACCGACATATCCGACGGAGCACTGGCAGTAAGTCGGGCTTAGTGTCTCCGGCTTATTTTCTATCAATGGACAAAGGCAGTATCCGTCGGAAATTTTCAACCCTTTGTGGTTTCCGACATAATTGAAAAAAACCGTACCTCCCTGGCGGTAGATATTTTCTTTTCCCAGGTTTTTCTGCCATTCAGTGATAAGTTTATCAATTTCTTCGATTGTTGCCGGTTTGTCATCGGTGAGTGCTCCGTAAGCTCCTGCAGCGCAGGCTGCACCATTCAATTGCATTAATCTGGCGCGTGTTTCTTCATCAAGCTGCTGATCAACTATCTCAAAAAAGCGTTTAACCCAGGTCTGGGCAAATTCAATTTTTTCATTGCAGGGGGTTTCCTTTGGATTCTCCGCAGGATTGCCGGTTTGAATTATTTTTTCCAGAACACCGGCTGGTCCCAGTCCCATTACACAACCGCAGGCTATTCCGGGTGTGAGCAATGATTTGCAGAAATCAGATCTAAGCATGGATGTAAAATGAATTAATGCATGTTGTTTTCAAAACAGTTCAGGAATGGGTTCCTGCTTTCCAATGACCTTCAACACCTGAGGAAACC
>JAVEXG010000037.1:0-25335 GCA_034004115.1 Bacteroidales bacterium
CAGGAGAATAGAAATCGGCTCCTATTTTTCTGCAGAAGTCCTCCGTGACCGGTGCTCCTCCGACAAGGATCTTCATGGCAGGGAATCTGTTCCTCAGGACCTCCACGCTCTTGCGCATGTTTTCCATGGTGGTGGTCAGAAGGGCCGAGAGCCCTATGACAGCTCCGGGATGATTCCCCACTGCCTCAATGAATTTTTCAGTGCTTACATCCACTCCAAGATCAATAATCTCCCACCCGGCACCTTCTATCATCATTGATACCAGGTTCTTTCCTATATCGTGAAGATCACCTTTGACAGTCCCGATGATGAATGTCCCTCTCCTCTTTGTTTCACCGGACAGATAGTAAGGTTTAATATGAATCATTGAGCTGCTCATTGCCTTTGCTGCCATGAGCATCTGTGGAACAAATATCTCGTTTCTTGAGAACTTCTGCCCCACCCTTGACATTGCGGGAATAAGAGCTTCTTCGAGGATATTTCCGGGACTGATGCCTGCATCAAGTGCTTGTCTTGTAAGCTCAAAAGCACCTTCCTGATCCTTCATGGCCGGAGGATACGGAGATTTAAGATCAACCTTGCCATATTCAACACAGGTTGAGAGTTTCTCGAGAAGCTGATTCATTTCAGAAATTTATAACTTATAAACGGGGCTGTTTCGGCAAAAATAGGAAAAAAGTGTCCGTGGACGCAGCCACGGACACTTTAACCTGAACCAACCCTAACTAATCACTAACTTCATATTAAATTTCAAATCAGATCAATCATTGAAATTGGTTCCTCTCCGGAAATAATTATCCGCTATTGCGAAAGATTAGTATCCCGGATTCTGATATACTGCTTTTTCGGCTTCGGTCAACTCCATCCCGTCGAGCTGTCCCTGAGGAATGGGTCGCAGATAGTGTTTAGGTTCAATTGTGCGGCTATACACTAACGGGGTATGGTCTCCTTTAGTGGGCCCGCATATCTCGTACGAACCAGCTATGGTCTCCCATGTCTGGGTACGAACAAGATCAAACCAGCGGTATCCTTCTCCGAACAGTTCGCGGGAGCGCTCTTCAAGAACATAGTCAATGGTAATGGTGGCAGGTGTGGCAGCCATCATTTCATCACTGAAGTCTGCTATTTTTGCAACATTTCCGTTGTTGTCCCAACGCCATTTTCCTGCCCTTGCGCGAAGGACATTTATCAAATCCCTGGCACCCTTGCCTGCTTGCGTGGAAGCACCTTTCACTGCAGCTTCAGCAGCTACTAGATAGAGCTCCGAGAATTTGGCAACGTAGAAAGGACGTGTGATGCCGGCATTGGGTTGGCCCAGACCGGTACCATTGTCAGTCCGGTAGGTGCCTAACTTCCAGAACCCCGGATAGACTATTCTGCTTATGCCACTTGGAGAAACCACGAAATCTGCCCTGCCGGGTAATTCCCCTGCACCAATGTTGCTGTTACCTGCCCCGGTGGGGTAAGTAATAGGTGTTGCCGGTTCCTCATCCAGGAAAGTAAGAATGGCATCACCAGGATATACTTCCAGACTGTTTGCGTTATAGGCCACCGTATTGGGGGTGCCTCCCTTGGGCCAGTTGGCACGGTATACAGTTGTAAAGGTGCCGTCGTAGCGGGAATCATTGGTCTTGTCGGCGAAGGTGTTTGTAAATACGCCAATAGGCGGAGCCATACGCGTCCAGGGACGTCCCAGATGCTGTTCTGCTTCACGTTGAACAGAGCTTATCTTCGAACTCCAGGCTGGATCCGTACCGCTTCTGATTTCCGTATAGTTCCATGTGACCATCCATACAGCAAAGTTATCCGGAGCTCCGCCACTGCCATAGGTAAGACTGCCTCCGTTATAATACTCACTTGCCTCCGTATGATCAGCCCACAACAGGTGTTCCTTATTTCTGTCATTCTGCGCCAGGTTAACATCATAGTAGGTATCCATCAGTCCATAGGGGCCGGGGTTGTCAATTGCAGTAACAGCTATATCATAGGCCTGCTGGAAATACCACTGGGCATCATGTCCGTCAGGATCGCTCCGTGTGGTCTCCGGATAAGTAGGGATATCATTGGGGTTCTGCAGCCACCAGCCGTATGTGAGGTAAGCTTTGGCAAGAAACAGTCTGGCGACCGTTTTGGTAACGGCCCCGGTCACGCGCGGGGTCTCAGGCAGGTCATTGATCGCGATTATCAGGTCGGGGAAAATAGCCTTTGTGTAAACCTCAGGGACTGTATTCCGCACAGAGGTCCTCACAGGGGTTGTGTTGAACATCAGTTCTCCCGACCCGAGATCGAGCGGTACTCCGCCGAAGGTCTGAACAAGCAGGAAGTAGTCGAAGGCCCGGAAGAACCTTGCTTCTGCTATCAAAGAATTCGCAATCGTGCCCACTTCGGCAGCATTTTCAATAACTCCGCTTGCAGTATTGATGTTTGAAAATGCAGTTCCCCACAATACATCAGAACGGCTGCTTGTAGAAGTAAGAGATCCGACGCCTGACAGGTCATGGTCCTTGAAATTTCCGTCTGCACTCTGTGCATATGTCGCTTCATCGGTACCGGTCTGGCAGGAATTGTAGTAGTAGGCTTGCCCGTATATCCAGCGCAGGTGTGCGTACATAGCTGTTAATCCGCCCATCACACCTTTCTCGGTCTTGAAATAACCAGGTTCATAAATACTGCGCGGCTGTTCTTCCAGAATATCAGAGCACCCTCCAAGGAACAACGCTAACAAGACTGTTCCGAAAACTCTTTTTATATATACACTTTTCATTTTCGTCTTTTTTAGAATGTCAAATCTAAGCCAATCAGGTAGTTGCGTGTTGATGGCGTGTTAGTCCCAATAACAAGCAGACGTCTCGGGTAACCTGCTACTGCCTGGTTTTCGTTGCCATAGGAGTTGGTTTCAGGATCCATTCCTGATTCTTTATGGTATGGAGAGAACATCACCAATGGATTCTGGACAGTGAGGTAAAGACGTAGTCTTTCAATGCCTGCGTTCATAATCCAGTTGTTACGGCTCAGGTTATAACCAAGTGAAAGTTGGCGCAACTTCAGGTACGATCCGTCAAAATAGCCCAGTGTGCTGGCATACTTCGGATTGTCACCGCTTAGCACGCCGGCAGGATTAGGATACTTGGCGTCAGTGTTCTCCGGAGTCCAGTAATCTACCTTTACATTCCCCCTGCGTCCTGTCATCAGGTTGAGATAACCTCCTCCGGAGTAAAGAGTACTTATGAGTATACCGCCGCTCCTGAAGACACCGACAGCGCTCAGGTCAAGTGCCTTGTAAGACAGACGGGTGTTAAAGCCACCCATAAAATCGGGCTCAACACTCATAATCTGGCGGTCATCAGGTCCGATCTGTCTTACCGGTGAACCGTCTTCATTGAACTCACCTGTATATTTAACCTTTATCATGCCTGGATTTCCACCCGGCTCATAATCAGTCAGAAACTCATCACCCTCCTGCCAGAGGCCTATCTTCTCGTAGTCGTAGATACAATCAATAGGATAGCCAACGAACCACGAGTTGCCTTCATCTCTCTCCTGTCCGGAAGCAAGTGCGACCAGCTTATTACGGTTTGCATAAAGGTTGATGCCGGCCTCCCATGACCAGCCATTGGGATTCTCAAGGATCACCCCGTTGAGCGAAAACTCCACGCCCTTGTTCTGAGTTTGCCCGATATTTGCCATATAGCTGCTAACACCTGATGTGGGGGGCAGATTAACACTCAGCAGGATATCTTTTGTATTCAGGATGTAATATTCAATGGTACCTGACAGCCTGTTTTTCAGAAGTGAGAAGTCGAGACCAACGTTCCATGTGTCAGAGTACTCCCATCCCAGGTTCTGGTTTGGCAGTTGGGACACATAATAACCAATTGAATAGGTGTCTCCGAAGTTGTAAGGCCTGGTATTCAGAAGTCCAAGTGTGGCATAGGGGTTAATCGACTGGTTGGAAGTTTGTCCATAGCCTAAACGCAGCTTTAACATATCAATCAGGTCAACATCACTCATAAAAGATTCGTTGCTTAAATTCCATCCAACCGACAGGGCAGGATAGGTATGCCACTTCTTGCCCGGTGCCAGCCTTGATGAAGCATCTGAGCGGATGCTGGCTGTCACCATATAGCGGTTGTCATATGAGTATATTGCGCGTCCCATATAGGATATCAGACCAGTCTCATTATAGTTCTGGTAATTAGGATTGACCGTTATTTCACCTGCGGCCCGGCCTATATTATAGAACTGGAATGCGTCAGCAGGAATATCCCTTGCCGAAACATTTGAGCTGTGATAATGAGATTTCTCGGCAGAATACAACGCAACAAGATTCACCATGTGTTTTCCGGCAAAAGTCCTGTTGTAATTCAGCAGATTTTCAATTGCCCAGTTAGTGGTAAGGGAATTACTGATGGAGGCAGTTGAAGGAGTAGTGGCTGTGGCGTTGAATACACCCTCTCCCGTGTAACTTCCGCCGTTACTCATGCGGAAGTTCAAGCCAACATTGATGCGATAGCTCAATCCTTCAATGCCTGGAATCTTGACCTCACTATATATAGTGTTGTAGGAGTTATACCCTTTGGTCAGGTCAATCCATTTATCCCCCAGGGCGTCTATTGTCTCTCTTGTATATACCCAGTTCTCATCCAACGACATCTTAACGGTTCTTTTAAAGGAGCCGTCTTCGTTATACGGATCGGATATCGGAGAACTGCTCAAGACACCGTAGAGTCCCATATTGTTCCCGTTATTAACTGAATAGCTGTTGTTTGTTATAAAGCCAAAGCGAATAAATTTACCTACCTCCTGGTCAAGAGTACCACGCATCGTAAAACGGTCATAGCTTTGCCCGGGTACCACGGCTTCATCGCGGTAATAGCCCACACCGAAGCGATAGTTGCCATTCTGGGTGCCCCCCGTGACGCCTAAATCGTGACTCGTTACCTTACCTGGTTGAAAAAAGAGGTCCTGCCAATCGGTATCAACATTATCGAACTCATCCGGTCCGTTTGAGTACTGGCCACGTGCCGCCCGCAGTGCGACAAACTCCGGACCATCCATCATAGGATATGGAGCAAATACTGTTTTTACACCCACATAACTATTGAATGATACCTGTGCCTGCTGTCCGGCCCGCCCGGTATTTGTTGTTATCAGAATGACGCCATTGGCACCGCGGGAACCGTATATGGCGGTTGCCGAAGCATCTTTCAATACGTCAATGCTTTTGATATCAGTGGGGTTTATGTCACCGATGGATCCGGGGAACGGAATACCGTCAACAACTATCAGCGGGTCGTTACTGGCATTCAGCGAGCGTGAGCCACGTATTCGTATCTGCATTGTGGCACCGGGCTTGGTAGAGGTCTGTGTCAAATCCACTCCTGAGATTCGTCCCTGGAGAGCCTGCGAAATATTAGCCGAAGGTATATCGCGCATCTCCTCCCCTCTTATTGAGGCAACCGATCCGGTAAGATCTCTCTTCCTGACTGTGCCATAACCGATGACCACTATCTCATCAAGGCCAACATCACTTACTTCCAGTGTCACATTAATGCTTGAGCTGGCTCCAACAGCCAACTCCTGCGTTTGAAATCCGACAAAGGAGAAAATCAGAACCGGTGAAGCCGTTGTGAGTGTGATCCGATATTGACCACCTGCATCGGTTAATGTTCCATTGGTGGTCCCCTTCTCCTGAACGGCTACCCCGGGCATGGGGCTGCCATCAGTCTCGGTGACGATACCGGTAATTACCCTCTGCTGGGCAATAACCAGTCCTTCAGAGTCAGATCCTGAGGCAAATGCCATGCCTGATTGCGAAATCAGCAGCACTGCCAGGAGCACTAAGCTCATGAGTAGTTTTCCGAAGCATTTCTTAAACAGAATACCCGGATTTAGAGGATTTTTAATCATAAGGTTTTTGTTTTAAGGTTAACTTTTCTGGTTGTTAGCGGCAGGTTGTGGTATAAAACCTTAATTCTGCCTTGCATTCAGGAAACAGGGTTCCTTTTCAGGAAGAGTTGTAGTTCATTCGCATGGTTGATAATTTGTCTGATATAGATATATGTTAGTCTCATTCTCATCCAAACCGCACCCCGAGTGGTGACACAGGTTCTGGCAACCCTCAAAAAGCCTGATATCCCGTCACTTTCTCCTTCAAAACCCTGCAATACTACCCTAGAAATTAGGCTGAAACATTGTAAATATAGTAAATGTATTCAATAATGCAACCGATTGCAGAGAATTTTTTAAATTTTATTATGGCAGAAACAAGTGGCTTTCATTTGCAATAAGAGACTATTTCAATGGTCAGAAGGCTGACAATTTGCAGCTATAATCAGGTCAGGTATTTATTGTACAGCGAAACTTTAATTATTCAACTCCCTTTACTTTCATTTTAAGCGTAAAGACCGAAGTCCCGGCTGTTATAAACAGCACATTCCTCTTTTTTCCTCCGAAACAGACATTTGTCGGGGCTTCAGGCAGTGCAATCTCACCGATCTTCTCTCCCTCAGGGTTATAAATCAGGACCCTGCCGGCTGTAAGGTATATGTTGCCCCGGGCGTCTATGGTCAATCCATCTGAACCGGATGGTGCAAAAAGGGTCTTGTTCCCAAGCGAACCATCAGCATTGATGGTATACTTCCATGTGGCTCTTCCCATCATGTCTGCCACGAACAGATACTTGCCGTCAGGAGTGCCTGTAATACCGTTGGGTACTCTGAGATCTTCTATTACCCGGACCAGCTCCCCGGAAGGTTTCAGATAATAAACAGCCTGGATATCCTGTTCCTGTTTATGACCTGCCTCCCAGTAATCACGATGGAAATAAGGGTCGGTAAAGTAGATACCGCCCTTCATGTCTTGCCAGAGATCATTGGGTCCGTTCAAATGAACTCCTCCGTAACCTTTGTCATAGACAACAATCAGTTCCCCCGAAGGAGTAAATTTCACCAGGCTGTTATTCAGGTCAGCACAGGCGATCAGGTTACCCTCGCGGTCGAACCATGTACCGTTTGCCCGCTCGCAATTCTCTTTAAACATTGTTATTCCTGATTTTTCGTCCCAGACATAGATCCTGTCGCCGGGCTGATCAGTAAAGAATACCCTTCCGTCACGGGCTACAGAGGGCCCTTCAGAAAAGGCATAACCTGAACCGGCTTTTTGAACCCGTGCTCCTTTTGCGATTAATGCTTCAGGAATTTGCGGTTCCTGTGCCACTGATGAAAATGAAAAAAAAATCATAAGTGTGACCGCAGCCAATTCTTTCATTGCTTCGATTTTTACTGAATTATCTCTAAGATAGTTGATTATTATTTACATTGAGTGAAAACAGGGAATAACTGGTTCGATCACATGCCGGCATGTGATTTATTTTTGCCGGATTTCTTAGAACTGACAGGTGCATTGTTGGCATAATCCTGAAATATTGAAGATATTTAACCTGAGATTCATCTGGTCATGGAATGTGCTCCGGTTATATATGGTCAGTCAAACCCGGTTGCCAACGGGCAGGATAAACAGCTTTTACGCCTGGCCAGCGGGTTGTACCTTATAGGTTGAAACGGGATACATAAACATTACGACTAATCAACCTTTGACAACAAATTATGGAACGCCGGTCAATTGGAAAAACAGGAATCAGCATACCCCCGGTGATATTTGGCACCAGCGCCCTGGGGAATCTTTATTCCGCTCTCAGCGATGAGACAAAAACAGAGATAATAAAAGAGTGCCTTCTGAATGTGCCCGGGCCGGTAGCCTTCGATACCGCCGGCAAGTATGGTGCAGGATTGGCACTTGAAAAACTCGGTGATATCCTTTGCAGGCTGAACGCTGAGCCTGAAGATGTTATAATCAGCAATAAGCTTGGCTGGCTACGTGCACCCCTGCTGACTCCCGAACCTGTTTTCGAAAAAGGCATATGGTTTGGCATTAAGAACGATGCCCGGCAGAATATCTCACACGACGGTATCCTCGAATGCTGGGAACAGGGGAACAGGCTTCTCGGTGGAAAATACAAACCCGGACTCGTTTCGGTCCATGATCCTGATGAGTTTCTTGCCGCTTCCCGTGATCAGCGTGACTTTAATATACACCTTAATAATATACTTGATGCATATAAGGCCCTTGACAATCTCAGGTCAGAGGGCGAGGTAAAGGCAGTGGGGATTGGTGCAAAGAACTGGAAGACCATACAGCTGATTGCCGGCGAAACCCGGCTCGACTGGGTGATGTTTGCCAACAGCATGACAATTTACAGACACCCTGAAGATCTTCTCGTATTCATGGGAAAGCTTCATTCAATGGGTATTGCCATAATTAACTCCGCCGTGTTTCATGCCGGGTTCCTGACCGGGGGAGATTATTTCGACTATGTCCGAATCAAACCCGATTCGGAGGAGAACAGAGCAAAATTCAGGTGGCGGGAGGATTTTTTTGCGGTTTGCAGAAAATACGATATCGTTCCTGCAGATGCCTGCGTGCGGTTTGCCATGACACCCCCCGGTGTTGTCAGTGTTTCACTCAATACATCTGATCCCGGCCGGGTAAAAAGCAACGTTGAATCAGTTGAATGCCAGATCCCCGTGGAGTTTTGGCGCGAAATGATCAGCAATGGATTGATCGATGGCGATTATCCGTATCTTCAAGCTGAATTGTAATCTGTTATAATAAATCCTGACATGAATAAAATGAAAGCCGCCGTACTCACTGAATACAGGAAGGTTGAATGGAAGGAGGTTGATATTCCTTCTGTTTCGGGCAATGAAGTCCTGATAAAAGTAAGCTACGCCTCTATCTGCGGAAGCGATCAGCATGTTTTCCTAGGTGAGTTTCACCCCCGCACAAGTGTGCCTTTGATTCAGGGACACGAATTTGCCGGGACTATTGTGCAAAAAGGACCCGCTGTCAGGAATTTCAAGGAAGGCGACAGGGTGGCAGTTGATCCGATCATCTGGTGCGGTCACTGCCCGGCATGCAAAAGACATCATTATCCTGCCTGCTCCAACCTGAAACTGGTGGGGATTGACCTCGATGGAGGCTTCAGCGAATTCATGAAAGTACCGGAGAACATGCTTTACAAAGTGACAGAAAAGATTTCCGACATGCATGCCGCACTCGTCGAGGTCTTCTCCATAGGATTTCATGCCTGCAACAGGTCCGGAGTATCTGAGGATGACAGGATAGTTATATGGGGTGCTGGCAAGGTAGGACAGAGCATCCTTCAGGCCGCCAGAACAAAGACCAGGAACACGGTTGTAATGGTCGATATACTTGATGAACGCCTTGCCATTGCCCAAAAAGCATTTAATGATATTAACATTGTTAACGCAGCTAATGCGAATGCCGTTGAAAAGATAAGGGAACTTACCGGAGGGGAAGGAGTGGATATCGCTTTTGAGGCCGTGGGCCATACAAAAGAAATACCGGGGGTGATCAACCCCGTGAGAGGATGTGTTCAGTCAATCAGGGGGGCAGGCAAAGTATGTGTACTGGGACTTTCATCTGAACCATCTCCCGTTGTGATGAAAGAACTTATCCTGAAAGAAGGGATCATAATGACCTCCCGGGTTTCTCACGGTGAATTTGCCGAGACTATCGAAAACATGAGCAGGTACACACTTAAGCCTGAAGCGGTTGTAACTGATATAATGCATCCTTCCGAAACACAGGAGGCATTTGAAATGCTTGAAGAGGAGCCTCAGAAGCATCTGAAAATCATGTTGAAGTTCAGTGAATGAAAATAGATGCACATCAGCACTTCTGGATCTACAACAGCAGCGAATACGGCTGGATAGGCCACAATATGGATATACTGAAGCGCAACTATACTCCGGAAGACCTTTGTAATGAGCTTATCAAAGCCGGATATTCGGGATCAGTGGCTGTCCAGGCCCGGCAGAGTGTTGAAGAAACCCGATGGCTGCTGGAGC
Source organism: Bacteroidales bacterium (assembly GCA_034004115.1). GTDB lineage: Bacteria > Bacteroidota > Bacteroidia > Bacteroidales > VadinHA17 > LD21. The sequence continues at coordinate 9,933 of JAVEXG010000037.1, forward strand.
TGGCAGGAAAACATGATTTCATCAGGGGAGTAGTTGGCTGGGCTGACCTGTCAGGCAAAGATGATTTGAGGCGGCAAATGGATGATTTCTGCAGAAATGAAAAGTTCGTCGGACTAAGACATGTCATTCATGACGAACCTGATGACAATTTCATGCTTCACGACGACTTCTTAAAAGGTATCAGCATCCTGAAGGAGTATGACCTAACATTCGACCTTCTCCTTTTTCCCATGCATTTGCCTGTAGCACAGCTTCTTGTGTCACTTTTTCCCGAACAGAAATTTGTCCTTGATCACATCTCCAAACCACTGATAAGAAACAATGTTGTCAGTCCGTGGCGTGAAGACATCACGCGTTTGGCGCAGAATGAAAATGTCTGGTGCAAGTTGTCGGGAATGGTCACGGAGGCTGAATCGAAGAACTGTGATCATGAAGACTTCAAACCATATCTCGATGTTGTCTTTGAAGCATTTGGCGCTGAAAGGCTTATGATCGGAAGCGACTGGCCCGTATGCAGGCTGGCAGGAGAATATCAGGACGTTGTTGGTATTGTCGAAGAGTATATCTCTGGAATGTCGGATGATCTCCGTACCGGTATCACAGGAGAAAATTGCATCAATTTTTACGGGCTGGAAAGATGACAGGTTGCACGCTCGAAAACCTAAAGTCCGGAGAGTCTGCATATTACGCAGCAGATTCCATTACACTCCCTTGTGCCTTCATCATGCCGGTTTATCATTCACAGGGAATTAATTTTTTTTAACTCTTTTGTCATCGACTTTTAAATTTCAGTCATCATTTGCATATAAAATGAACCTGTCTTCAATTAATTTTTATGAGTTTTACAATTACAGTGATTTCCCGGTTCCTCTTATTATGAACAGAGCTAAATCAATATAATATGCGGTCAGAGCAATTCACGGGAGTATTCTCCGCAATGTTGCTGGCGGCGCTTATGCTTATCCCCTGGGATCTTGGCGCACAGGAACAACAGAAGCAGAGGGTAATCATCCTGACAGATGTTGAAAATGAACCTGATGATACACAGTCTCTCATACGGTTGCTTTTGTATTCCAATTTACTCGACATAAAGGGAATAATTGCAACGACCTCTGTACACATGAAAAAAGAAGTTCACCCTGAATCTATCAGGAAGGTCATTCGTGCATACGGGATGGTTCAGGCAAATCTTGCAAAGCATGAAGCTGGTTTCCCTGTGGCGGATTCGTTGATGCTTCTTGTTAAACAGGGTCTGCCGGAGTACGGGATGAACGCAGTTGGTGACGGCAGGGACTCAGAAGGATCTGACTGGATAATAAAAACACTTCAGTCCGCTATCCTGTCCTTTATCTTCAGCATAGCGCCGGAGGCGCAGAGTATTGTTGTGAGTCCCGGACCGGGTGGTACCAGGGGTGGAACACCTCTCAAAAAAGCTGAAATATGAAAATTCACATCCTCCCATACCGGCGAACCGGTATGCTGATAAGAACCTCTCCCCTCTGCCTGATCCTGTTATGTGGTCTTTTGGCCGGTTGCAGGCAGAGATCACAGCAGATGCTGTATCCGAATGAATTCCCCTTGCAGGATGTCGTGCTGCTTGACGGTCCGTTTAAACACGCCCGTGATCTGAATCTCCAGACCCTGCTAAAGTATGACATCGATCGCATTCTTGAACCATTTCTGAGGGAAGCCGGGCTACAGCCCAGGGGCGAGATGTATCCGAACTGGGAGGGTCTGGCAGGTCATATAGGCGGACACTACCTGTCAGCCATGGCGATGAATTATGCCGCAACCGGGAATACTGAGTGCAAAAGAAGGATGGAATACATGATCTCGGAACTCAGGGCATGTCAGGAGGCAAACGGCATAAATCACCCTGACTGGGCAACCGGATATGTTGGTGGTGTGCCCGGCAGCAATGAATTGTGGAGCACACTGCAGAAAGGCGATTTCTCAGTTTACCGCACCAAATGGGTTCCGTGGTACAATGTTCATAAACTATATGCCGGGCTCAGGGATGCATGGTCATATACAGGCAACGAGGAGGCCAGGGCGATATTTCTCAGGTTATGCGACTGGGCAATTAACATAACCTCAGCACTTTCCGATGAACAGATGGAATCAATGCTTGACATGGAGCATGGCGGGATAAACGAAACTCTGGCCGATGCTTTCCGGATGACAGGAGATGAGAAATACCTGACTGCTGCAATGAGATTTTCACACAGGATGCTGCTTGATCCGATGTCCGCAGGTATCGACAACCTCGATAACAAGCATTCAAATACCCAGATCCCGAAGGCAGTGGGATTCCAGAGAATTGCCGAACTCTCGGGCAACAGGAAGTATGCGGACGCAGGGCAGTTCTTCTGGGAAACCGTGACTGGCAATCGCTCCCTGGCGTTCGGAGGGAACAGCCGGAGGGAACACTTCCCGGAAGCGGCTGCCTGTATAGATTACACCGAAGATATCGAAGGTCCGGAGTCCTGCAATTCATATAATATGCTCAAGCTGACGGAATTCCTCTTCAGGACAAACCCTAGTGCCAGATATACAGATTATTACGAAAGAACTTTGCTTAATCACATTCTGTCTGCCCAGCATCCTGAACATGGCGGCTATGTTTATTTCACTCCTGTCCGCCCCCGTCATTACAGGGTTTACTCTGCTCCCAACCAGGCAATGTGGTGCTGTGTGGGCACCGGCATGGAGAATCACGGGAAATACAACCAGTTCATCTACACACACAGGCACGATTCCTTGTTCCTGAATCTTTTCATTGCCTCAGAGCTGACATGGAAGGAAAGAGGTATAAAGATCCGGCAGGAAACCCTCTTCCCGTATGAAGAAGGAACCAGCCTGGAAGTTATCGATGGATCGGGCAGGTTTTCATTAATGGTTCGTTATCCGGGATGGGTTAAGGAGGGCGAACTGACGATCCTCCTGAATGGGAAACCCGTTCCGTTTGAGGCCAATCCCTCTTCTTATGTTGCGATAGCCCGTAGGTGGAAAAAGGGTGACAAAATAGAGGTAATGTTCCCGATGCACAACAGAACGGAACAGCTGGTAAATGTTCCCGGTTATGTTGCGTTCATGCATGGGCCTGTCCTGCTGGGAGCAAAAACAGGAACAGAAGATCTTAAAGGGATAATAGCGGATGACAGCCGATGGGGACACATCCCCTCAGGGCAAAAGTTTCCTGTTGATGAAGCTCCGATATTGATTGATGACAATATTTCGGCTATTGCAGAAACATTGATGCCTGTGGAAGATCAGCCTCTTACATATACAATGTCTGGCATTGAAATGCTAAATCCCGCGAATCTTGTACTGGAGCCCTTTTTCAGGATCCATGATTCGAGATATATGGTTTATTGGAGAATAATTACCGGTGATGAGTCCGGGGTGAAGCCGGAGGCCAGGTAACCTGCGGTTAAGTCTGATCCTCCGGAATATTTTTCCGATAAGGCTCTCCTCTGTGTTGAATGTGAACACAGATTGACTGACAAAACTAAAAAATGACAAAAAGAAAAATCCTCGTGATAATTCTCGGAAAGGTGCTGATACTTCCGGCCGGAATTATCATGCTGATGTCAATGACAGGAACAGAGCGCAGCCGTACCCTCTCCCGGCCTGAGGGTCCGTGTGACATCTATACTGCCGCAGGCTTTCCCTGTGTGACTGCACATAGCACCACCCGTGCATTATACGGCTCATACAATGGTCTGCTATACCAGGTAATGTGCCAGTCTGACGGAAAGACCATGGACATAGGCGTGGTTCCCTCCGGCAAGGGTGACCCCGGCGGGTATGCGGATGCAACGGCACAGGACGCCTTCTGTGCAGGCACAGTCTGCCGGATCACTACTATCTACGACCAGTCGGGAAATGGCAATCACCTGTACCAGGCGCCTCCTGGATTATTCAGGGGGCCTGCCAAAGGCGGGTATAACACTCTGCCGATGGCAGATATGGCGCCAATTAAAATTATGGGACACAAGGCATACGGCGTTTACATCATGCCCGGAACGGGCCTGCGCAACAACAACGCTGCCAGCCTTCCAGTCAATGATGAGCCACAGGGTATTTACATGGTCTTTGACGGTACGCATTTTGACAGCGGCCACTGCCAACCGTGGTGACAATGTTATCAATGTGCTGAGTACTGAAGGTTTCGAATCCGGACAGACAATTAAAATTGAAGGATAAGCCGATAAATTACTTACTTTGGATTACATACAGAATGAAGAAGGATTGACCATCAGCCTGTCTGAGAGGTCATATGAAGAGATGGCATATGTCATTAAGCTCATATTCAGAAAAGAAATTCCGTCAATATTGGTAATTAATAAATAATAATATCATGAGAATCTCAGCCCTTTTTCTACTTTTTGCTTTTACAGGCATGCCTTTGCTTGCCGAAGATGGTCACAACCTGTGGCTCAGGAATAAAAGTACAGGTAATGTAACTGTTGTATGCCAAAAGAGCTCCCCTACACTGTCAATTGCCATTGATGAATTAAAAAATGGATGGCAGGGTAAAGACAATGGCACGGTAGTCCTTCTGGTAAAAAAAGACAAGGCTATCAGTAATGATGGTTTCAGGATCACTGCCGACGGAATACAGGCAAATACTGATCTGGGAATTCTGTACGGCGTATACGAACTCCTGCGCCGCCAGCAGACTGGTGAACCTGTAGTGAGCATGGTTTCAAATCCTTCGTACGAAGTGCGTACTCTTAACCACTGGGATAACCCTGACGGTACAATAGAACGCGGGTATGCCGGCTACTCGATATTCTGGCGGAAAGGCGATGACTCCCTTACGGTTACCGGTGCCGACAGACTACTGTGGAAGGAATATGCCCGGGCCAGCGCATCTGTTGGAATCAACGGTGCTGTCCTCAACAACGTAAATGCATCTCCTTTAATTCTTACAGTGGATTATCTGTCGAGGGTAAAGGCAATAGCCGATGTTCTCAGGCCATACGGGATAAAGGTCTATCTGTCGGTGAAATTCTCATCTCCCTCACAGATCGGGGGGCTAAAAACATCCGATCCCCTCGACCCGCTAGTTATTAAATGGTGGCAGGATAAGATTAAGGAAATCTATGCTGCCATTCCTGATTTCGGTGGGTTCCTGGTAAAAGCCAGCAGCGAGGGGCAGCCGGGTCCGCAGGATTACGGTCGTACCCACGCGGACGGAGCAAACATGATGGCAGATGCACTCAAGCCTTTCGGGGGCATTATCATGTGGCGTGCGTTTGTTTACAGCCCGAATGACCAGGATCGTGCCAAACAGGCTTATACCGAGTTCATGCCGCTCGATGGTCAGTTCCACGATAATATCATCATCCAGGCAAAAAACGGACCTGTTGATTTTCAGCCGCGTGAACCCTTCAGCCCGCTGTTCGGGTCAATGAAGAAAACTCCGGTGATGGCAGAACTGCAGATAACCCAGGAATACCTCGGGCAGTCGGTCCACCTTGTTTTTCTGGCGCCGATGTGGGAAGAATGCCTGAAAAGCGAAACGTACCAGGAAGGTCCGGGGAGCACTGTAGCCCGTTGCACCGACGGCAGCATTTATCAGCAAAAGCACACCGGGATAGCAGGTGTGGCCAATATAGGATTGGATAAAAACTGGTGCGGTCATCCCTTTGCGCAGGCAAACTGGTATGCTTTCGGCCGCCTGGCATGGGACAATACCCTGACCAGTGATAAAATCGCTGATGAATGGATTAAGCTTACATTCAGTCAGACGCCTGCAGGACAAGCAGTATCAACCCTTTACACAACTGAATGGTCTGAACAGTTTCTCGAACCGGTAAAGGAAATGATGCTTCAGAGCCGTGAGGCTGCGGTAAACTATATGATGCCTCTCGGGTTTCATCATCTCTTCGCAGCAAATGATCACTACGGACCTGGTCCGTGGTGGGCCCCGCGAGGGGTGAGACATGACTGGACGCCACCATATTATCATAAAGCCGATACCGGTGGGGTTGGTTTCGACAGGACAGCTTCCGGCAGCAATGCTGTGAGCCAGTACCATGAACCCCTGGGTTCACAGTTCAATGACCTGGCCACCTGCCCTGACAGGTACCTCCTGTGGTTCCATCGCCTGCCATGGGATTATGTGATGAGGAGCGGACATACCCTGTGGGATGAAATCTGCTTTTATTACGATAAGGGCGTGCAGCAGGTAAGGGATTTTCAAAAGACATGGGACAGAGCCGAACCATATGTGGATAAAGAAAGGTTTGCCCTTGTTCAGAGAAAGCTGCGCAGCCAGTGCGCCAATGCCCAGGTATGGAAAGATGCATGCCTCCTCTATTTTCAGCAGTTCAGCCGCATGCCTTTTCCAAATGACATCGAACGGCCCGTACACGAACTTGACGAATTAATAAAAGCAGATATGCGAAGAAGATGAAAAGAGCAATAATCATTTCACTGACCCTGGTAATGGTTTCATCATTATGGGGACAGCAATACCCGTTTCAAAATTCCGCTTTGACTTCAGAAGAACGGGCAAAAGATCTCATAACCCGGCTTACCCTTGACGAGAAAGCCACACTTATGTGCGATGTGTCAGAGGCCATCCCGCGTCTGGGCATAAAGAAGTTCAACTGGTGGAGCGAAGCGTTGCATGGCCTGGCCAACAATGACAGTGTGACCGTCTTTCCCCAGCCTGTTGGCATGGCTGCCTCATTTGACGATGAGCTTGTATACCGGATCTTCAGCGCCGTATCAGATGAAACACGGGCCAAATATAATCAGGCCATGCAGAGAGGCCAGGAAAACAAACGCTTCCTGAGTCTTTCTGTCTGGACGCCAAACATCAACATTTTCCGTGATCCGCGGTGGGGACGCGGCCAGGAAACCTATGGTGAAGATCCGTATCTCACATCAACGATGGGAATCTCGGTGGTAAAAGGATTGCAGGGCCCGCCGGAGGCAAAATACAGGAAACTGCTGGCATGCGCCAAGCATTATGCTGTTCATTCCGGTCCGGAATGGAGCCGTCACTCACTTAATGTCGCCAATGTTGATCCTCGCGATTTGTATGAAACATACCTTCCGGCATTCAAGGCACTGGTGCAGGAAGCCGATGTCCGCCAGGTGATGTGTGCCTATCAGCGCCTCGAAGATGAACCATGCTGCAGCAACACAAGGCTGTTGCAGAGAATACTTCGCGATGAGTGGGGCTATAAATACCTGGTTGTGTCTGATTGCGACGCTATAGCAGATTTTTACAATGGCCATAAATACTCATCTGATCCGACTCATGCCGTGGCACAGAGCATTCCTGCCGGAACCGATCTTGAATGTACATGGAACAACTGGAATTATCTGAAATCACCCGATGCTGTCTCAATGGACCTGATAAGGGAAGAAGATATGAACAAAAGCTTAATGCGCGTGCTGACAGGAAGATTTGACCTGGGTGAAATGGATGATGACGCCATCGTCCCCTGGACAAAAATCCCGGCTTCTGTGATTAACAATGAAGAACACAGAATACTGGCGCTTGAGATGGCACGCGAAACAATGACGCTGCTGCAGAATAAAAACAATATCCTCCCATTGAAAAAATCAGCGGGAAAGATAGCCGTAATAGGACCGAACGCTGATAATGCAAGGATGTTATGGGGAAACTACAATGGAACACCAATACGGACAATAACGGTTCTTGACGGCATCAAATCAAAAGTGCCGGCAAAGAAAATAATTTATGACAAGGCATGCGATATAGTTGACGGCAAGGTAATTGTCAGTTTTGCTCCGGGTTGTGCCATTGACGGAAGGCAGGGATTCAAAGCTACTTACTGGAACAATACCGGCCTGTCCGGAGACCCTGTCGCAGATCAGCAGCTTCCAAGCCCGCTGATGCTGGCTACAGAAGGAAAGCATGAGTTGGCTCCCGGAGTGAAGCTTGAGGGTTTTTCGGCCAGGTTTGAAACTGAATTCACCGCTTCCGCAACTGAAGAGATTGTTTTCAGGTGCAGTGCTGCCGGTTCTTTTGAGCTGCTTGTAAATGGTGAATCTTTCAGTAAGTTCGAAGACTGGCGTGGACTGACTTCAAAAATTCCGTTCAAAGTTGAAGCGGGCAGAAAATACAAAATAGAGATACGTTTTACTCAGCGTTACACCTGGCAGGCAGTCATCGAATTTGACTTCGGAAGAGAGATTGATCAGGATCTTTCAGGTTTGCTGGCGAAGCTGAAGGGAATTGACCTCGTGGTTTTTGTCGGTGGCCTGTCCAACGAACTGGAAGGAGAAGAAATGCCAGTCTCACTGCCGGGCTTCAAAGGCGGTGACCGTACAGACATAGAGTTGCCTGCGGTTCAGCGCAATTGCATAAAAATGCTGAAACAGGCAGGAAAGAAAGTTATTCTTGTGAATTGCTCAGGATCAGCAATAGGGCTTGTACCTGAAACTGAAAATTGTGAAGCCATCCTCCAGGCATGGTATGCCGGCGAGTCAGGCGGACAGGCAGTGGCTGATGTGCTTTTCGGAGACTATAATCCCTCAGGCAAGCTGCCTGTAACCTTCTACAGGGACATAAACCAGGTTGCGGATTTCGAGGATTACTCCATGGCAGGCCGGACTTACCGTTATATGTCTGATCCGCTTTTCCCGTTTGGTTTCGGACTGAGTTATACAACGTTCATGATCGGGAAAGCCAGTGTCAGCAGTACTGAGGTCAGTAGCGGTGAAAGCATTAAACTTGCTGTTCCTGTTTCAAACACCGGCAAACGTGACGGAACAGAGATAATACAGGTTTATGTCCGCAAAGCAGATGACAGCGATGGTCCGCTGAAAACCCTGAGAGGTTTTCAGAGGGTTGATGTAGCTGCCGGCAAAACGGTTGAGGTGTCCATTGACCTGCCTTATTCATCATTTGAGTTCTTTGACAGATCAGACGTTAAAATGGCCGTGAACCCGGGTGAATACGAGATCCTGTATGGCAATAGCTCGGATGCCAGAGACCTCAAAAAGGTTAATATTATGATCCGCTGATATCACCGGGCCTTGATCTGACCTGATACACCCTTTTAATGGCTGAATTAATTGAACCCGTCATAATATACTGATCATGAAACGTTTTATCATACTGCTGTTCATGGTTGCACTAACGTGCACTGGCAGCTATGGACAATCATACAGCATCACTGATCTGGGCATCAAAACTGCAGTTGATAGCATTGGTATTGAAATTCAATTCTACAGCCCGTCGATAGTAAGGATCGTGAAATGGCCGGAAGGGCAGGATTTCAGTAAGGAGAGCCTTTCGGTTATCATGACCCCTCGGAAAACCGATCTGGTCATAAAACAGAAAGGAACCGAGCTGATCGCCAGAAGCAAAAACCTTACCGTATCATTAAACCTCATAAGCGGTAAGATATCCTTCATGACACCGGTATCTGATTTGCTGCTGAGCGAAAGTGAAGCAGGTGCAATGTTTACCGGTTTCAATGATGCCGGAACAAATACCTTCAGTGCTTACCAGGCCTTCGTTCTTGACGGGAATGAGGCCATCTACGGGTTGGGACAGCAGCAGAATGGAAAGATGATACAGCGTAACCTGACGTTGAATATGATACAGGGGAATACTGATGACTATATCCCTTTTTTCGTTTCGGTAAAAGGTTACGGCCTCTACTGGGACAATTATTCACCTACTGTTTTTGAAGACACCCCTGAGATCACTTCATTCAAATCAGATGTGGGTGACTGCATCGATTACTATTTCATGTACGGAGGCAGTGCCGACGGTGTGATCGCACGCATGCGTGATCTGACAGGGCAGGTGCCTATGTTCCCTCTGTGGACATTCGGCTACTGGCAAAGCAGGGAACGCTATAAAAGCCAGGATGAACTTGTTGGTGTGGTCAGTAAATACCGTGAACTGGGGGTGCCGCTTGATGGCATCATACAGGACTGGCAGTACTGGGGGAACAATTACCTGTGGAATGCCATGGAGTTCCTTAACGCTGACTTCTATAATCCCCAAAAGATGGTTGATGACGTGCACGGCATGAACGCCCGTATGATCATTTCAATATGGAATTCGTTTGGTCCGGAGACCAAACAATACAGGGAACTGGAAAAGATAGGAGCCCTCATGGATTTCAAGACCTGGCCCATGTCCGGTTCTGATAAGTGGCCTCCGATGCTCGATTATCCGTCAGGTGTCAGGCCATATGATCCATTCAATCCTGAAGCCCGCGACATCTACTGGAGATATCTGAACAAGGGTCTTTTCTCTTTCGGAATTGACGGCTGGTGGATGGATTCATCAGAGCCTGACCATATGGATTTCAAGCCTGCTGATCTCGACAACAAAACCTACCTGGGTTCATTCCGGAAAGTCCGTAATGCCTTTCCTCTTATGACAGTAGGTGGCATATACGAGCACCAGCGGGCCGTCACTTCCGACAAACGAGTGTTTATTCTTACCCGCTCAGCATTTGCGGGCCAGCAGCGTTATGCTTCCAACGTATGGTCAGGCGATGTCACAGCATCATGGACCGCATTAAGAAATCAGATCTCTGCCGGACTGAACTTTTCACTCAGCAATATCCCTTACTGGAACAGCGATATCGGCGGATTCTTTCTGAGCGGGTTCAGGAAGAAGCTTGATGATGCTGAATACCGTGAGCTGTATGCCCGTTGGATGCAGTTCGGCACTTTCTGCCCCATGATGCGTTCACACGGTACCGATGCCCCGCGTGAGATTTACCAGTTCGGGAAGAAGGGCGACAGGGTCTACGATGCAATCGAAAAATCGATAAAACTGCGCTATAGCCTGCTTCCGTATATTTATTCAGCATCATGGGAGGTTACAGCTAACCAGTCGACCATGATGAGGGCCCTGGTAATGGACTTCCCGGACGATACAAAAGCCCTGGACATCAATGACCAGTACATGTTCGGCAAATCGTTGCTCGTATGCCCCGTTACTACTTCCATGTATTCAAAGGATATTGAAGAGGATTTCAGCGTTGTGGGGACAAGGGAGCTCTATCTGCCTGCCGGCACTGACTGGTACGACTTCTGGACTGGCGAAAGACTAACGGGAGGACAAAAAGTTAAGAAGGATACTCCTCTGGATATCATTCCCATTTATGTCAGGACAGGCTCGATTATCCCTTTCGGACCGGAAGTCCAGTACGCCACTGAAAAGAAATGGGATAACCTTGAGATCCGTATCTATGAGGGAGCAAATGGCTCTTTCACTCTTTATGAAGACGAAAACGATAATTACAATTACGAAAAAGGAGTTTGTTCTACCATTGCCTTCTCATGGAATAATGCTAAAAAGACACTGACCATCAGTGACCGCAAAGGTTCTTTCCCGGGAATGCTCACAGAGCGTAAATTCAATGTCATGCTTGTGGCAAAGGACAAGGGCTCAGGAGCGGAGAAGGCAGAAAAGTTCGACAAAGAGATAATCTATGCAGGTCAGAAAATAACAATAAAACTATAATATGCAGACTGGATTAGTTTTAAATACCACGATAAATAAACAAAACGGCAAATCAATGAAGAAAAATATCGGCAGGTTTGATGCCTTATTGCTGAAAGCATTCCTGTTGCTTCTTGTACCGGTTGCATTTTGCTCATGTGCCACACAGTCTTCTCCCGATTCAAAGAGAATGGTAGTATGGTATGATAAACCGGCCGGGGAGATCTGGCTTGATGGCCTGTTCATCGGTAACGGCTACATGGGAGCCAATGTCTTCGGGAGAGTGCAGAATGAGCGGATAGCCCTGAATGAATCTACATTCTGGTCAGGCAAACCACATGATTACAATGACCCTGATGCTTATAAGTATTTCGGGCAGATAAAGGATCTCGTGTTTGCAGGTAAATATAAGGAAGCTGAAAAACTGGCTGATGAACATTTTTACGGAAAGCCGGCTCAGCAACAGGCCTACCAGCCGATCGGAGACCTGCTTCTCGATTTCAAGGTCACCGGTGATTCCATAAAAGACTACTACCGTGAACTGGATATGGAAACAGGCATAGTCACGATCAGTTACACTGACGGTGATGTAAGGATGACCCGCGAAGTGTTCATGTCATACCCTGACCATGTAATGGTCATGAAAATCTCTGCAAACAAACCAGGCAAAGTTTCGGTTGAAGCAAAACTCAGGAGTCCGTTCGTGGAAAAAACCAGTGCAGCGGATAACAGGCTGACTATAAACGGCATATGGAACTATCTTCCTGAAGAGATCAGCTGGCTTGTTGCAAAGGTCGACGGTCCGGGTCTCGGTTTTCAGACTGATGTTGTTGCCCTGCCTGAAAAAGGAACCTTGCAGACAACAGATTCAAGTCTGGTCATCAGTAATGCCAGCTCCGTGACATTTGTTCTTACAGCTGCAACAAGCTTTGTTAATTATAAGGATATAACCGGAGATCCGGCTGCCAGGTGTGAAAAGATACTTGCAGATATCAAAGGCAAAGATTTCAAAACCCTTAAGAGTACTCATCTTGATGATTTCACCGCCCTGATGAGCAGGGTAAAGCTCAATATTGGTGATCCGCTGATGAACGAAAAACCCACCGATGAGAGAATTGCAGACCTTAAGAAAGGATTGCCTGATCAGGAACTCCTGGCAAAGATATTTCAGTTCGGCCGTTACATGCTGGTTTCCAGCAGCAGGGAAGGCAGTGAACCGGCAAACCTCCAGGCTCGCTGGAACCAGGATCTGCTGCCAAACTGGGGCAGCAAATACACCATCAACATCAACACCGAGATGAACTACTGGCCGGCTGAGGTTACTAACCTTTCCGAATGCACAGGTCCTTTGTTCAGCCTGATAAAAGATCTTTCTGAAAACGGGGCACAAACGGCGAAGGTATACTACAATGCAGGCGGATGGGTAGCTCATCATAATACTGACCTGTGGCGCGGCACAGCGCCTGTTGATGCTGCACGTTATGGCATGTGGCAGGTAGGCGGTGTATGGCTCTGCCAGCATATCTGGGAACATTACCTCTACACCGGTGATATTGAATTCCTCAGGGAATATTATCCGGTGATGAAGGGATCTGCACAGTTCCTGATGGACATAATGACCTGGCACCCCGGGTATAATTACCTTGTCATTCCGTTCTCGATGTCGCCCGAACAGGGATTCTTTGTCAGCGAAGGAGCAGAAGAGGCATTCCTTGCCCCGACAACGACCATGAACATAGGGATGATAAAGGACCTTTTTCCTCACTGTATAGAGGCGGCAAAATTACTGAATGTTGATGAGCAATTCAGCGCCAGCCTTGAGGAAGCCCTCGGCAAGATCCCGCCTTACATGATAGGTAAGGACGGACTTCTGCAGGTGTGGATCGAAGACTGGAAAAGAGGAAATGAAGGTCATAATATGTCGGCCAATTTCGGGTTCTTCCCCGGCAACTCAATAACATTGAGAGGAGATCCTGAGATAGCTGCTGCCATTCAAAAATGGCTCGAACCACGTGTTTCAAGATTAGGCTGGAACAGTGCATGGGATATTTGTGACTGGGCCCGGCTTGAAAACGGAGTACGGGCCGATACGGCAATAAATCAGTTCTTCCGTGCCCCGCCAATGCGCAGAAGACCCGCGAACTTTCCGATGATGGGAGGCGGAATAGGAAACAACATGCATAATCCGGCAAGCAACCAGTCTGACGCCAACTTCGGATTCACCGCCGGCGTGGCAGAATGTCTCCTGCAAAGCCATGCCGGTGAAATATCTCTTTTACCGGCTTTGCCGGTAAGCTGGAAAGAAGGATCTGTTACGGGATTGAAAGCCAGGGGAGGTTTTGAGGTGAATATGAGCTGGAAAGACGGAAAATTATCGGCATGTGAAATACTATCAATCCTGGGTAATCCCTGTATTGTCAGATATGGCGAAAAGACCAAAGCTTTCGATATCCCTGCCGGCAAATCGATAGAAATAAATGGGAGCCTGGAGAATTGAGTGACGGTGATTTCATACCTACGTGGCGCAGAAGGGCATCTGCAGTCTTGCTCCTGGTGGTGAGGCGCTAATCTCCGTCAATAGATCTGTTAAAACTGATACCATTTTATACAAATCATTTAACTAGAGTACTGTTATGAAAAAATTATCGTTCTTTCTTTTAATAATCATGGCATTGGCATTAGCCTCGTGCGGCGATTCGAATCCGGTACTGACCATTGAAGGAGGTAGTATAACCGGTGTACAAACCCCTACTGAGGGGGTTATCGCATTTAAGGGTATTCCTTTTGCAGCGCCTCCGGTGGGTGATCTGCGCTGGAAGGAACCGCAGCCGGTGGTGCCCTGGGATGGTGTAAGGGTGGCAGACACTTATGGTGATGCTGCTTCGCAGGTAACGTGGGATCCTGAAAGCTTTTACGGCAGGGAATGGAGGGCCAGCGGTTCGGTTCCGTTCACCGAAGACTGTCTCTATCTTAACATCTGGACTCCCGCTGCGGGTAAAACAGGCAAAAAACTCCCGGTTGCCATGTGGATACACGGAGGGGGCTATCGCGAAGGCTTTTCCTATGAACCGGAGATGGACGGAGGCGAAGCCTGGGCTTCACGAGGTGTAATTCTGGTACAGGTAACATACCGTCTGGGTGTTATGGGTTTTTTCTCACATCCGCTTTTAGCTGCAGAAAGTCCTCATGGTGTATCGGGCAATTATGGCTTAATGGACCAGATTGCGGCACTTAAATGGATTCATAATAATATCGAACAGTTCGGAGGTGACCCCGGCAACATAACAATCTTCGGTCAAAGTGCCGGAGCTGGCAGTGTCCAGTCATTATGTGCCTCTCCACTGTCAAGGGACATCATCAGCAGTGCTATTATCATGAGTGGAGGCGGGTTGAGTGACCTGAGACCCGGTATCATGATGGATACTGCACAGGTGGCCGGCAAGAATCTGATGGACCATTTTGAGAAGACCACGCTGGAGGATATGCGTGCTCTTTCATTCGATGAACTTACAAAGATGTCAGGTGAGTATGCTGCTGCAACAAACAAGCGTGTCTGGTGGAGCCCGGTTGTGGACAATTACGTCTTAACGGGTACTTTCACAAATGTTGCCCGCGCCGGAGAAATTGCCGATATCCCATATATGATTGGTTTCACGGCAAATGATCTGAATGATATGACTAAGCCCGTTGCGGATTTCTGTGCACTGCGGGCCGAGAAGAGCCAAAAGCCTGCCTATGCCTATTTGTTTGCACGTCCCCTCCCTGGTGATGATGCCGGAGCGTTCCACTCGGCAGATTTGTGGTATGTCTTCAATTCGTTTAAGCACAGTTGGAGGCCTTTTACGGCCGGTGATAATGAGCTGAGCAACAAGATCGTAGATTACTGGACCAATTTTGCCAAACACGGCAATCCGAACGGATTGGGGGAACAGACCT
>JAVEXG010000038.1:0-25285 GCA_034004115.1 Bacteroidales bacterium
CAGCCTTCACCTTATCGGGATCATCATCGACCTTGGAGGCTTTTTTAAAGTCTTTAAGTCCCTGACCAAGACCTTTCATCAGTTCAGGTATTTTTCTTCCGCCGAAAAGAAGTACAACCACCAGCAGAATTAGTATGATTTCTGTCAGACCTAATCTTCCCATAATTCCTGTTATTAATAATGCGATAAAGATAGCTTTTCTTATTCAAATCATCAAGTGGGTAGCCCGGGAGATAAACAATCTTATTCTGGCAGATTCATTCGCTTTATCAAATCCTCAAAACGCGGGTCATCCTCCAGGGGGCTGAGATTGTAGTTGTACCTGATCCATGGCATGAAGTCATGATGGACTTTTATAGCTTCCTCCAGAAAATGAATTGATTTATCCTTGTCGCCAAGGGCAGCATATACTTCTGCCAGACTCCACGTATGCCAGGTCATGTTTTGCTTTTCCATTTCGGCAGCAATCTCCAGAGCCTTTTCCCTCTGCCCTGCCCTGGCATAGGCAATGGCCAGTCCGCTGGCAAAACCGGAACCGGGATTGTAGATTTTACGCTGAATCTCGATGGCCTCCTCATGCCGGCCCATATTTGAATAAGCAAGACCTTTGACAAAATAAGCCATCTCGTAATCAGGGTTTACTTTCAGTGTCTGCTCCGCAGCAGCAACGGCTTCCTCATTCCGGCCGATCCACACGTAGAGCCAGCCAAGATAACCCGGACATATCGGATCAAGAGGATTAATCTCAATAGCCTTCCTCATCATATCTGCGCCATCGTCAATTCTGTCAAGTAAAGCATAATACCAGCCATATGTGTAATGGGCGGTGGCGCTGCTCGGATTAAGCTCGATTGCCTTTCGCAGGTGGTATTCGGCTTTTTCAAAATTCCATTCGGTGTAGAGGTATCTCTCCGCAAGCACTACATGGGCATCGGCCAGGTCGGGGTGCATTTCTTCCGGATCAAGTTCGATCGCTTTAAGTGCGTAAGCCTTGGCCATTTCAGGACCATCGGGAGAAATACCTGCTCCGTGTGCTGCGCTGCCGTAACCCAGTGCCAGCCCGATACATGGTTCAGGGTCAGCGGGATCAATTGCAATAGCGTCTTTGTAATACTTAATGCCCGTCTCCACGCCTTCAGCAGTTAACTGGCCCATATAGTACCTCCCCCTCGCACAGGCTTTTCTGACTTCAGGGTTTATAGGTTTCCTTGCCGTTAACACCTTTTCCTCCCGTTCTGTCGTCTTTACTTCAATGCCTTTCAATATGCGGTCGGTTATCTCGCTGTAGATATTACCCAGGTCTTCGAAATTCAGGATGAATGAGGAACGATACACATATTTGTCGACAGGAAACGCTTCAACTACCATTATTTCGACCTGAAGTTTATCTTCCGTGCCTTTAATTGACGATTCCACCAGGTTGTTCACGCTTAGTAACTTTGCTATCTCCTGGATGGGCTCATTACTGTTACGGAACTGCATTGTAGTTTGCTTTGGCCTCACGGTCAGATGGCTGATGCCCTGCAACTGTCCTGTAAGGTCACTTTGTATCATATCTGCAATCCAGGCAAGCTCCGGGTTGCCAGTGAAATTTGAAACCGGCAGTATGGCAATCGATTTTCTTACCTCTTCATCAGCAAGTGCTTTTCCCTCCTTTCTATCCATCAGTTTTAGCAAAACAGCCGCCAGTGCTAAAATGAAAAGCAGGCTTAAAATTGCTGTTTCAAGATACCTGCGTGTAGTTGACTTCTTTTCGTACAAAGGTCCGGCTTGTTCATCAGGGTAGCCAGCCTGTGCCCTGGTCTGGTACGATTTTACAGCTCTTAGCCGTTCATTGGGATGTAATGCATAGATGGTCTCCTTTACGGCATTAGCCACTTTGTTGATCTGATCGCGGTAATAGGTTCTGTTCAGGTTTTTTTCCGGAATGTCAATGGGTGTCAGGGGTCTGTTTACCCCCGAACCGGAAAAGATGAAATCGATGGAACGAAGCCTGCAGCCAAGTTCCGTTTCAATAAGTTCGGTATCAATTGAGTCAATTTCATGGATCCTGACAGGAATGATTCTGCTGCAGACGTTTCCGCTGGCAAGTTTTATATCCCTCCCATGGCGATCCTCAGCTGCCATTCTGTTAAAAGCACAAAACTCCTGTTGCCAGGCAAAGCTCTTGGGGTCGCAGTAGGTCTGGGAAATTATTGGTATGAAAATAACACTCTTCAGTTTGCCCTCCAGGCTCTTGTCCACATCATGAATTTCGAGAAGTCCGTCGTGAGGGTTCTCATCAAAATAAATGGAGACATCCTCCTTAAAGGTAGCCTCAATCTCACTTTTCAGGTGATTGACAAATTCGGTCACCCAACCGTCGTACTTGTTGTCTTTCTGGCGGTATGAGATGAAGATGTCATATTCGTAACCAGGGATGAGGCTTGACATGGGTTTGAGGTTTATTGGTTGCTGGTTGCTGGCTTTGCCCTCTGAAGCTTTAGCGTAAGAGGGTTTCTGACTTCTGATTTCCAGGTTCAGGTTTCTTATTTCAGAAATATCATGTTGCAACAGATTTAAAAGCTAAAGTTATGAAACACAATGACGCAAGTCAAATTTATTAACAACTGTAAACCTTTAAGAACCATATGGCTCTCAGCGGGCGCTGCAGTGACAGATATGCTGAAAAAGATCAAAACTTTTTTCTAACTTGCCATTTGATCAACAAAAACCCGTACCAATGAACACGAAGATCATCAGATTAATTGTGATCGTTCTGGCAGCAGTGCTGACAGGATGCAATTCCGAGGATAAGAAACTGACAGAGGAAATGAAAGCCAATCTTGCACGATTCAAAGAGGTGACACTGACCACCGACCTTTCCTGGCTAAGCAGCCAGGAAAGAGAAATTGTAGGTATGCTTATAGATGCAGCAGCCATCATGGATGAAATCTACTGGATGGAAGCGTACGGCGACAAGGAAGAACTGCTTGCCCAGGTTAAAAATGAGTACGCCAGGGAATATATGAAAATCCATTACGGTCCATGGGACAGGCTGAACAACAATCTTCCCTTTATTCCGGAATTCGGGGAAAAGTTTCCTGGAGCGCAGTTCTATCCGGAGGACATGACCGTTAAGGAGTTTGAAGATTGGAATGATCCGGAAAAGACCAGCCTTTATACTATAGTGAGAAGAAACAATGAGGGCCGGCTTGTTTCGGTGCCTTACTCGGAGGCATTTCAGGATCAGCACTCCAGGGCTGCAGGTCTGATGCTCAAGGCAGCTGAACTGGCTGAGGATCCTGGACTGAAAAAATATCTCACCATGCGGGCTGATGCACTGATTACCGACAATTACCAGCCGAGCGATTTTGCATGGATGGAAATGAAACAGTCGAACATTGACTTTGTAGTGGGACCAATAGAAAATTATGAAGACCAGCTCTTTGGCTATAAAGCTGCCCATGAAGCCTTCGTTCTGGTGAAAGATCCTGTCTGGAGCGCTCAGCTTGAAAAATTCAACGCCATGCTTCCCGGGCTTCAGGAAGGTCTTCCGGTCGATCCGGCCTACAAGGCAGAAAAACCGGGAATTGATGCTGATATGAATGTTTATGATGCGATCTATTATGCGGGCGACTGCAATGCCGGAAGCAAAACCATTGCCATCAACCTGCCAAATGATCCCGAAATACACCTTGCTGTGGGCAGCCGAAAGCTTCAGCTCAAGAACTCCATGAAGGCAAAATTCGACAATATTCTCATGCCCATTGCTACTATGCTGATTGATGAGAGCCAGCGTCAGCATATAACCTTTGATGCCTTCTTCGAAAATACAACCTTCCATGAAGTGGCTCATGGCATGGGTGTTCAGAACACGATTAACGGAAAGGGCACGATAAGAGAGGCATTGAAGGAACAGTATTCCTCGCTTGAGGAGGCCAAGGCCGACATCATGGGCCTTTATCTTGTGACAAAACTTTATGAGATGGGCGAAATTACAAGCGGCGAAGTGATGAACAACTATGTGACCTTCTTTGCAGGTATTTTCCGTTCGAGCCGGTTCGGCGCTGCAAGTGCACACGGAAAAGCAAATATGCTTTCCCTGAAATACTTTGCCGATAACGGAGCCTTCGTCTACCAGGACAACGGCTATTACAAGGTGAATCTCGAGGAGATGAAGAAGGCGGTGGAATTGCTTGTGGGAAAGATACTGAAGGTGCAGGGCGACGGCGATTATGACACGGCCAAAGCCTGGGTGGAAGGTGACGGCGTGATGACAGAAAGCCTGCGCCGTGATCTCGACAGGGTGAACTCCGCCGGCATCCCGGTCGACATAGTTTTCAGGCAGGGAAGAGAGGTGCTGGGACTGTAGAGGAAGGCATAAAGGCATAAAGGCATAACGGCGTAACGGCGTAACGGCGTGAGCAAGGGCACATGGTGTGCAGATAAAGGGGAGAAAGGGAGAAGAGGGGAATAGGAAACTTCAACCCTGAAGTTTTTTCAGCATTTTCTTCAGTGATTTGCTCAGTAGTTTGTTCATACTTTCTGCAGTGGTTCTGATTTGTTTTTTTTGTTTTCCTTCATCTTTCAGGTAGTTGCCTGATTCGTAATAATCAAACAACTCTGTCAGGCTGCCGGCAATGAAATGATTACCCCGGGCCAGCGTATCCCGGAAATTTTTCTGGTACCCGGCGAGTGCCGGATCAGGACCCCAGAAGTAATTACCGACGGCAAGGTAATTCCTGACCCACCTGGCAAGGTTCACGACCCCCCTCCTGCCCCACAGCCATTCTGCAAAACATTCGCCCACAGCTGCCCAGCAGGCGTCAAGCGATTCGGTTCTGAAATTATAATCGAGATTCCCCGGATTGCCTTTCAGCCGGCCCTGTTCCCGCAGCTCTTTCTCAACACGTGTATCAAAGTAAGGCATGATTTTCAGAAAAGAAACCGGAGTATAACCATCCCTGCAGATCAGCTCCAGGTACCTCAGGTTCTCCCTGAGTGAGCCAAAGGTTGTTTCAGGCTGAAACAACATGAAACCGAAATCGAAATCCAATTCAAGGCTCCTGAGCATCTCAACTCCCTGCAGACCAGCATCCAATGTCATTCTTTTATTTAGCCTGACCAGTCCCTCGTCAGTCCCGTCTTCAAGTCCGATATAAAGCTGATAAAGACCATTCTGCTTCATCAACCGGAAAGTGGCCCGGTCAATTTCATCAGGTCTGCAGTTTATCTTCCACATAACTTTGCCTTTCAGACCTCTGTTTTCCAGCTCACCGCAAAATGAATTTATCCAACTTTCGCTGCCTGCTGTCCGCACCGGGAAGTCATCGTCCTGAAAAAGAAAGACAGAGCATTGTTTCTCTGAATACAGATGATACATTTCACTCACTACCGACTCAGGTTTTCTGACCCGTTTGAGGGGACCTCCAGCCTGCCGGTAGAACTCCCTTGTATTGCAGAAAGAACAGTCATAGTTGCAACCGCGGGCTGCAATGATTGTTGTATACCTTTTTCCCATGGCATACTTCGCACACTTGCCTTTGAAGGGAAAGGGGAAGCTGTCAATATCCTTCTCAAGGCCGCGGAGAGGTGTCATGGTAATCAGGCCGTTTTCCCTGAAGGCCAGATTCCTGACGGTTTTCCAGTCAGTATTCGTTCTCAGACAATTGATAAGTTCCGGAAAAGTGTGTTCTCCCTCAAAACGGACAATTGTATCGATTTCGGGAATAAGCCGGAACAGTTCTTCCGGATGAAGGCTGGCATAATATCCGCCTGCCGTGAAATGACAGGCTATCCCGCTATTTCTGAGGAACCTTATCAGTTGAGCAAATTCATCAAGGTATACTTCAAAAATAACCGAGAAACCGACAGCTACCGGGTTTTGCCGCCTGATAACATCAAGTATCTCCCTGTTGTTTTGCCTGAAATCGATCATCCCCGTCCCGATACCGGCACCCTTCAAAACTGACATAAGATAACCTACCCCCAGATTTTCGTCTTCTCCGAAGGCAACAATAAGAACCGGATTGCCGGACGGGTTCAATCCTTTCTATACGGGAATATCAATAATCTTTATTAAGGAGTCAATGAATTTGGCTTCATCATTGAGGCACTTTTTATGATAATTCAGCATCAGCGCGGCAATTCTTTGCTTTTGCTGGTCGCTTAGTCCGGCCCCTTTCAGCATCTTCAGGGCATACATAACAAATGGCCGGGGAAACGGCCTGATGGATTCCCTTTCAGAAAATTGTGGCATGGCATTCATTGTTTTGGTTATAACTGAAAAATTAAGAATAACGCTCACTTTCTTGTCAATGACCTGATTTCCGGCTCATTATACAGATTGCCCCATGCCGGATCGACTTTCAGCAGGTTCACTGAGAACCATGACGGGTTGTTCAGCAGATATTTCACTTCCCGTATTGCTTCAGTCTTATCACCGCTCATTGCGTAAATCTTCGCCAGGTTAATTATCATGTCATTTTTAACCAGATTGTCTTCACTGGCAAGCTCCATTGCTGTTTTACCGGCGATAATGGCATCGGTTTTATTTCCCAGACCGGCATATGCAAGACCGCAACAGCTAAATGAATACCAGTCTTCCGGATTATCCATTACCTGCCTTTTATACAGCACCAGTGCTGAATCATAGTATGACCTGGTCATACTCTCATTGTCAATCAGGCCGTATACGAGTCCGGTCATGAGATATCTCAATCCCGGTATTCCAAAATCATCATCTGTTGATGATTGCACATCAATCACCGCCTTATTGTAATTCCGGTCGTAGATGTTAAGAAGTACCTGAAAATACAACTGTTTCTCACCTGTCCTTGCAATGATTGTATCAAGCACCTCTCTTGCCTTTACTGTATTTCCGTCCTTCATTATGAAGGTTTCCAGAAGGCTTGTGTAGGGCCCGGACCAATCAGGCATTACTTTGGAAGCCTTCTGAAAAAATGCAATTGCCGTGTCTAAACTGTGCATGTAAACATAGGAAGTTCCGATATTGATAAGTACAAGTGCATCCTGCGGTTCTTCGGCAATAACCTTTCTGATCAGGTCCTGTGACCTGGTCCAGTCGCCCATTCTGCGGTAGACCATTGCCATATAGAACAAAGGCTGATAACTGGCCGGAGCCAGCACCGCAGCCCTGCTGAAACTTGTAAGAGCTTCAAAATTGTCACCGATGCAGTAATAGTTG
Organism: Bacteroidales bacterium; assembly: GCA_034004115.1. GTDB lineage: Bacteria > Bacteroidota > Bacteroidia > Bacteroidales > VadinHA17 > LD21. The sequence goes on from JAVEXG010000038.1 coordinate 7,190, forward strand.
TAGAATCCGAGAGCCACCCATGCTTCAGCCAGGTCTTTATCAAGTTCCAGCGACCTGTCGGCATCAGCCTTGCATTTTTCAATATGAGAGGGGTCGAGCTGCATGGCGTGATAACCCCACGACCGTGCGATGGCGCGCCTGGCATATGCAAGAGCAAAGCCGGGGTCCTCTTTTATGGCCATGTCGTACATTGATATGGCTTCAGTGAAGCTTATCGAATCAATAAACTTGTTTCCTGAAAGGAGATAATAAAGGGCATTTTCAGAGAGGACATTGGCGGTAAGGTAGTTTTTATACGCGTCTGCACTCCCGGTTGGATCCTTTCTGATACGTGCCTTTTCTTCAGGAGTGAGCACAGCCTGAAGGGTTGAGGCAGTCCTGATAGCGATGTCTGTCTGCATGCTGTGCATTTCATTCCAGGTTCCTTCAAACACATTGCTCCAGAGTTGTTCATCCTTAGGTGCATTGATAAGTTTGACTGTAATCCTTACTATCTCATCAAATATCTGGTAGCTGCCGCCAATAATAAAGTTTGCGTCAAGTTCCCTTCCCAGATCAGGTATTGACCTGGTCGTGCCCCTGTATTTCATGACTGAGGTTCTTGGCCGGACCTTCAGATCATTCACCTTGCAGAGTTGTGAAATTACTTCCTCCGTAAGGGCATCTCCCAGCCAGAGATTTTCCTCATTTGCTCCAATATTTTCGAAAGGCAGTACTGCGATCGACTTATCATTCAGGTTGCCGGACCCGGGCCTGATTCCATTGAACCGGAGGAGTGTCCAGATAAGCGCAGATGCCGCAAGTACTGCCAGTAAGGAAAACAGGGCACGGCGGAATGAATTTGCCTTTTTGCCGACCGGGATAAAATCGCGCTCAGGGATTCCCGTTTCTTCCCATGGTTCTTTAAGTCCATGCTTTTCCTTTCTGACCGCAGTCTGATCCGACTGCAGGGAGGAGATTATCTCCTTTACGGCATTGGCCGTTTTATTGATCTGGTTCCGGTACCTTGTCCCGTACTGGTTCTTATTTTCATCATCAACCGGGGAAAGTGGTCTGTTAACTCCAGGCTCCCTGTAGATGAAATCAATGGACCTGAGCACCCCTCCGGTCTCGTGTTCTATAAGTTCCCTGTCTTCGGGATCAAGCTCATGGATCCTCACAGGCAGTATCCTGCTTGCCACATTGCCGCTGTGGAGGGTTACTTTCAGCCCGAGACTTTCCGCTGTCGCCTGTCGTACGAAAGCCCTGAATTCATGTTCCCATGCGAAGGATTTAGGATCACAGTAAGTACGTGAAATTACCGGAATGAAGATGAGGCACCTGAGTTTTGTCCTAAGAGACTCATCGACATCATGTGAATCGAGCAGCCCGTCGTGAGGATTAAGGTCGAAGTAGACGCTTATCTCTTCCTTGAAGGTTGCCTCAAGTTCAGCCCTCAGATGATCGACGAACTCAGTTACCCAGCCGTCGTGCCTGTTGTCATTCTGGCGGTAGCTGATGAAAATGTCGTACTCATATCCCGGGATCAGGCTGGACATATCACTTATTGATTCTGTTAATAAGATTCCAGAAACGGATATCATAGCGTAAGGCTGAAAGATCAGCGCTGACTTTCAGCCAGTAGAGGTCCCTGTAACCGTTAGCAAGGGCTGATTCCAGGTATTTCAGCGACCCCGGAATATCGCCCTGAACGCAGAGAACTTCCGCGAACCTAAAATACTGGGTTGAATCAATGGAGATAGCTTTCCTGAGCATCTGCTGAGATAATTCCTTCTCATCAAGTCGTGCAGCAACAGAGGCCAGTGATGCATAAGTGCCATAATAATCAGGGAATTCACTTATCCAGTAATCTTCAGCAATTTTTTTGAACTTAAGATAACACTTCCTGGCTTCCTGAGATTTCCCCAGTGCTTCGTAATTAACACCCAGATCATAATATGCAGATGCATCTCCGGGATATTTTACAAGAATTTTTTCAAGCTCATTTATGGCTTCATCGTAGTTCTCAAGATGGCGGTATGCATGAGACAGCCTGAATTGATCATCCCTGAAATCAGGATTGAGTTCAAGTGCTTTCTTAAAGCAATTTATGCTCCTTGAAATGCTGTCGCGGCAAAACCATGCAGAACCATAATAAAAGTATCCCCATGGATTCTCAGGATTGTCGGCAATCATCTTCTCTCCCCAGACTAATACAGAATCAATCATTCCCAGGAATTCACCATAGACCCAAAGAATTCCTGAATAGGTAAGTCCCTGATCAGGATTGATCCTTACTGCTTCCTTATACTCCTTCAGGGCAATGTCATATCGCCTGATTTGCTGATTGTACCAGCCAAGGTTGTTGTGAATTACCGGATCGTCGGGATATAATCTTTTCAGAACTTCTATGTTCTCAATTGCCTTAAGGTAATCCTTTTCTACATGCTCGGCATGGAAGGCTATTATTCCGTATTTCTCACGGTTCGTAAGATTGTCAGCATTCCGGATAGCCTCACCAAGAAGCTTTTTGCCGCCCTGATCGTTGAATTTCTGAATCAGAATATTACCCAGGGAAGCTTTGGCCGCAGTAAATCCGGTATCGATCCTCAGGGCATTCTCATAATATTTCCTTGCTTCGCTGAAATTGCCGTTGAGATGATTTTCATAACCCAGGGAGTATTGCTTAAGGGCGTCAAGGGATGAAGTTGTGACTCTCGTGAGTGGTTTGTCCTGAAGGGAAATATCATATCGCGACTCACCGAGATCCCTTCGGACTTTCCTGCATAGTTTGCCGATTACCGGCAGGATCTCATCCTGGTTCTGAGCATAAAGAACCTCTGATTTCACAACGTCTCCGGTCTTTGTCTCAAGTATCTTTGCAGTAATGGCATAACGGTTCCCCACTTCAGCGATTGACGGCACCACGAATAAGGCTATCCCTTCCCTTTCAGCCATCTCCTTTCCTGTTCGTTCATCAACAACTGACTGATCGCCCATTTTCATCCTCACCAGGGTTTCTTTCATCCTTGCCCTCGAAAAGACATTTATGTATCTCGACTGACCTGTACTGAGGGAAAAAGCGGTATAAAGAGATTTGTCAAACACCGGATCACCGGTCAGATTTTCGAAATCAGTTATGAGTATCCAGTCACGCTTCATGAAAGGAAGGGTACTTCCTGCTGAGAAGAGATAGATGGCAGCCAATGCCAGGATTATTAAAGCAGAACTCAATGAAAACACAATCCCTTTCCTTCTTTCTCCTGTCTCCCTTCCGGATTTCCGAAGGATGACCGAATGGGCAGCTGGCGGTGATGCATTTTCATTGTTCTGATTTTCGGATTCTGATCCGGATTCTGCTGCACTTAAGAGGCCTGAAATAATTTCATCAACTGCATTTGCCACCTTGTTAACCTGGTTGCGGTAGCTTATCCTGTGAATATTCTTTTCTTCCAGGTCTCCCGGCGAGAGCGGCCGGTTTACACCTGGTTCGGCATAAACAAATTCAACAGGCCGGAGAAATCCTCCCAGCACACTCTCAACCAGTGCTTTGTCACCTGATTTCAGTTCATGGATCTGAACCGGCAATACCCTGAGAGCCACATTACCGTTAGGGAGCTTCACTCTAAGTCCGAACTGATCGCGGGAAGCCTGCCCTACAAATGCTTTGAATTCATGCTCCCATGCGAAAGATTTCGGATCGCAGTAGGTGCGTGAAATGACCGGAATAAATATCAGGCAATTAAGCTTTTCCCTCAGTGAAGCATCAACATCGTGGGTATCCAGGAGTCCGTCGTGCGGATTTATATCAAAATAAACGCTGATCTCATCCTTGAATGTGGCTTCAAGTTCACTTTTCAGATGATCCACAAATTCAGATACCCAACCGTCATACTTATTGTCTTTCTGGCGATAGCTTATAAAGATGTCATAGTTATATCCGGGGATAATACCTGACATGTGTTTGAGGGTTTTGGTTGCTGGTTACTGGTTGCTGGTTGCTGGTTGCTGGTTCGGGTTCAGTCTGCCCCATACCGCGCGCCGCCTTATTAATTATTTTACTGTTAAAGTTATGAAACAAATGAAGGCAAGTCAAATAAAGATTTGGGGCATTCGGACGACAGGTGAATTAAATCCTTATCCCAATGACAGTTATGTCGTCGGTCTGATCTTCATCCCTGTTCTTCTCATCGCGCCATCTTTCAAACTCCTCGTACAGCATATCGCCCTGCTCCGGCATCGGGTAATCACTAATCTGCAGAAGAAAATCACGCAGTCTTCTTCTGGTGTAGCGCTGGTGACTGCCACCCCCTGACTGGTCGGCAAAGCCGTCGGAAGAGATGTAAAGTGCGTCATTCAGGTTAAGCTGAAGACTTCTGTTTGTAAAATTGTATTTGCCGTTACTGAAGCACTCTTCGGAGATGCTGCCGGATAAATTACCTGAGATCTTTCCTCCGGACACCTGAAAAACAATATTTCCGGCACCTGCATAAGTCAGGTTCCTGGTGTTCGTATCATAATTGCAAAGTACGATTGCCATATCGTCCGATACGCCCGACACGGCAGTATCCTTCCGCAGGAATCTGTGGATACCTGAAAAAAGATTGCAAAGAGCGTCGGCCGGATCGGTTATTTTAAGGATATTCACTGTCTGATCAAGGATTCCGTATCCTATTGTGCTTATCAGTGCAGCCGGGATGCCATGTCCGGTGCAGTCGGCAAGAGCAAATATCACATTCCCGTCATTCCTGCTGAACAGGTAAAAATCGCCGCTCACAATGTCCTTCGGTTCAAAGAGAACAAAACTTTCAGGGAAGCATTCCTGTATATCGAGGTCGTCAGGAAGAAATGCTTCCTGTATATGCCTGGCATAGTTGTAGCTGCCTTCAACCTCACTTATCGTCAGCCTGATCTTTTCATCCAGTGTGCTGAGCTTTTGCCTGATAGATGGAGAGTTCTCAGAGAGCTGGTTAATGCCTACACTCAGTTCATTTGTACCCGATAAAAGCCTGTGGATGCTGCTCTGGGGTTTGATTGCATACGACAGCCTGCTGATCTGTCCCGGGGCGACTGGGTATGCTTCATATCTGATGTCCCGGAGTATGGCAGGTGTCAGCCTTACCAGCTCACGGTCCTTTTCCTTCTCGCTTTCGCTTAGTTCATCGTATGGAACCAGGCATGGGTGTCTTTTCTTTCTGGAATCCTTAACCTCCCCAAAGGTCCAACCGTCAAGCCTTTTCTCCCAGCTCCACCTCAGGTGTTCCACCTTTGCCATTGTCTCAACCTCCAGATCGTCAAGGTGAAGAGCCCGGGCTTTGTAACCCTTCCTGACGGGTCTTATCCTGTACCCTATGGCGAGCAATCTGGTCGGCAAATGAACGGCAAAGTCGATGTTTGACTGCAATATTTCGCGTGGAAGATCATCGAATCCTGAAGCTTCTGATCTTTTTTCTCCGGGGTCAGCGGAGGCCTGTTTCATCATCTCATGAAGGTAGCCGGCGTGAACCACCCTGGCAATCTTCAGAAGAAGGGAAAGGTCGATCTCCGCAACTTCCTCCTGTCTTATGAGCTCAAATCCGGCTTTTTTAAGGCTTGCTGGGATGAGATAGTTCAGATTGCGAAACATAAGGCTTCGGTCGGAGGTGTGAGGCTCTTCGGGAAACCTGTCAAGATCTCCTGAAATGAGGGTTTCAATCTCATTGCCTGTAATGATGCACGTCCTGCAATATTCAAGGCAGGGCTTCAGGAAAAGACCGATAGAGCTGTATTTTTCAGGTATCAGCGAAGCATAATCAATCCAGAACTGCTTTTCATTTTTCCCCAGATCTGCAAATTTCTTTCGAAGCAGATGTCCGGAGTGCGAAAATCCGCCGATCTTCCGTAGATCGTCATAAAGACTCTGTGCAACCGGTTCGGCCAGGCGCTCACTAAAATCTGCCGGGCCGGGAAATCCGACATCAGATTTCATTTCATTTCATTTCTGATTCCAGAAATTCGAATGGCAGGTTCACAATCCGGGATATTTCCCTGCCTGCCTCGAGCATATCTTCATCGCCCGCAATGTAGTGCCATCTGGCTGATGCTTCTATCTTCCGGGAATGCAATCTTGAAAGGATCTTGCATATATCAAGAATGCACTTTGCCGATCCGGAATTGAAATAATCGAACTTAAAATTGATAATTACGGGTTTGCTGTTGTCCTCTGAATTTATCAGCCTGGAACTGAAATCATTCATCCATTCAAAAATGGGGTGGTAAAACTCACGAACATCCTGTGGTCTTGACTCTCCGCCGATTTCCAGAAAATGCTCCTCATGGTCAAGGATGACCTTTGGTGTAAAGGCAGTGGGATTTATTATCAGCTTCTCCATGGGAGCCGTTTAAAATGAAATCGTAAAAGTCCCTTACAGCAGTCCGGAATCGTAATTTCCGGAAAGTTTGCTAAAATAATTTTTCCGGATCCAATATTATTAGTAACTTGATATTCTTAAACAAAGATAGCATTCTGTTGAAATCTCATACGACGGAAGCTTAAAAATCGAACAGGCAGTTATGATAAATTCGCGGTAGAATGAGTGAACCCATTCTCAAAGCTCTTATAAGGCTTTTCGCGCTTATCAGTGATGTCCATGCTGACAAGGAGATATCCAGCAGGGGCAGGGATGTTGTGCGCTTGTTTCTGTCAAAGCATCTGAACAATGAGCAGGTGCAAAAATACATGACGATTTTCGATGAATACCTCAGGCTTTACTATACTGATGGTATTCTGAAAGACAGCATCAAAGACCGTAAACGGACATCGCTTACCTCGATCAGGATACTGGCAATTTGTGAAAAGATTAACGAGGAGCTTCAGCAGAAGCAGAAGATATACGTCCTGGTGCAGCTTATGGACTTCATCTCCTTCAGTGCAGGAATAACTGAAAAAGAGCTGGAATTCGTCGAGACTGTCGCGACGGCATTTAACATTCACCAGACTGAATACCAGGACATACTTGCATTTATCTTCGAACCGTACCGGGACAGCATCAGGGTGGAAAAGCTGCTTTTAATCGACAGTAATGACTCACCTTACCGGAAAGGGATAAAACACCTGACCAATGAGAATCTGAAGGGCAGATTTTCCTTCCTGAATATAGTAAGCACCAATACCCTGCTGATGAAGTACGATGGCAGGGAGGATCTTTTGCTGAACGGGCAGAATATTTACCCGGAACAGACTTATGTTTTCGATCACGGATCATCTATCAGGGGTGCTTCTGTGAATGCAATCTACTACAACGATGTTGCAGACATTTTTACAGGAGCTGCGTTCAAGCAAAAGGTGTCGCTTGACGCAAGTGATATCAGTCTCAGGTTCAGGGAAAGTGACAACGGGATACAGGACCTCACCTTCCATGAAGAATCGGGGAAGCTTGTCGGAATCATGGGAGGAAGCGGAGTCGGCAAGTCAACACTACTCAATGTTTTGAGCGGAATCTTCAAGCCTGATACGGGAAGGGTACTTATCAACGGGTATGACCTCCATTCCTCCGAAGGCAGGGAGCATCTGAAAGGGGTTATCGGATTTGTGCCCCAGGATGACCTGCTGTATGAGGAGCTTACGGTGTTCCAGAACCTGTACTACAATGCCCGGATGTGTCTGAACAATCTCGGCGAGGCAAGGATCAGGGAGGAGGTTGAAAAGATCCTTAATGATCTCGACCTTTATGAAATAAAGGACCTTAAGGTTGGCAGCCCCGTCAACAAAGTAATCAGCGGAGGCCAGCGCAAAAGGCTGAACATCGCCCTGGAACTCATCAGGGAACCGACTATCCTTTTTATAGACGAGCCCACCTCCGGACTATCTTCGGTCGATGCGGAGACTGTGATGACAATGCTCAAGGAACAGACCTACAAGGGAAAACTCGTAATTACAACAATACACCAGCCCGGATCGGATATCTATAAAACTTTTGACCGGATCATGATACTTGACAGGGGTGGATACCTGATTTTTTACGGCAACCCCAACGAGACAGTGATATGGTTCAAAACCCGCACTAACCTGGCAAATGCCACTGAAGATCAGTGCATCACCTGCGGCAATGTGGATACCGATCAGCTGTTGAGGATCATTGAGTCAAAGGTGGTCAATGAATACGGCAAACCAACCCGGCTGAGAAGAGTTTCACCAGCGGAATGGGCTGAAAGCTTCGAGGCAGAAAAAAACAGGCGGTTTGCAGAAAGAACCTCTGCCAGGGAACCGCTTCCGGAAAACAATTATTCAATACCAGGGCTGGCCAGGCAATCGGTTATCTTCTTCCTTCGTGACCTGTTATCCAAGATTGCCGACAGGCAGTACATGGTGATCAGCCTCCTCGGAGCTCCTGTCCTTGCTGTTCTCCTTGCATTTTTCACAAGGAATGTGTCGGGGGAGTCATACATTCTGCGCGAGAATGAAAACCTTCCGGCATACATGTTCATGTGTGTCATAACTGCGTTTTTCATGGGACTGATCATTAGTGCGGAGGAAATAGTAAAGGACCGTAAAATACTCAAGAGGGAGTCTTTTCTCAACCTCAGCTGGTTCAGCTACATCAATTCAAAGGTCAGTATGATGTTCCTCGTTTCCGCGGTACAGACATTATCGTTTGTCATTGCAGGAAACCTGATACTCGGGATAAAAGGGATGACCCTTACATACTGGATAATATTATTCAGTTCCTCCTGTCTTGCCAATCTTATAGGGCTGAACATCTCATCGGCATTCAACTCGGCAGCTACTATCTATGTTCTTATCCCGTTCATAATAATACCCCAGCTGCTGTTCAGCGGGGTGCTTGTCAAGTTCGACAGTCTCCACAGGAAGGAAGGTACATCCATTGAGTATGTGCCGGTACTGGGCGATCTTATGCCAGCCCGGTGGGCTTATGAAGCTCTTGCAACAGAACAGTTTAAAAACAACAGGTTCGGGAGAAATTTCTTCAGTTACGAAATGGAGATAAGCCAGAACACCTGGTATTCATCATTTCTGATAAACGAACTGCGAAATGACTTGCGGATATGCCGGAACTACAACGACAGTTCCAGGTTTGGAGAAATTGTTGCGAATAATTTCGGAAAGCTGACAAATTATATCCGGTTTCTGTCTGAAGAAGCAGGATTTGATCCTCCGCCGGAGGAGCTTATTTCTTCGCTGAACAGCCAAGGGTTTGACAGTACCGTTGCAGGCAAAACTGAACAGATGCTTGACAGTCTTGCCCACCGGTTTAATTCAATCAGGAAAATCAACCTGGCGAAAAAAGAATCAGTCACACTTGCCCTGGTTGACAAAATTGGGAAAAAGGCATTCCTGGAGTTACAGGATGATAATACAAACAAGAGGCTAAGGGAGATAGTACTCGACGAATTCACTACTAAAAGAATTATTGAAACAAGGGAAAAATACATTCAGAAATTTGAACCCGCTTACATGAAACCCGTTTCGGGGAACGGTCGGGCTCATTTCTATGCGCCCTACAAGAAAATCGGAGACAGGCATATAGAAACATTCCTGTTCAATATTCTGGTTCTCTGGCTTGTTTCATTGATTCTTTACCTGGTTCTGTATTTCAAAGTTTTAACCAGAATTTTCAATTCCGGATTAAGCACCAGGATATTCTCAAAAAGACAGGCGGAAACTATATCTGCATAAAGCCCCAGGCTATGAGGATAAGCAGTCCGACCATCACCCAGCTGAGGGCGAAACCGACCAGGTCTTCCCTGTAGCGCCTGAAAAAGTTATGCCAGCGTTCCTTTTTTCCCCAACCGGGAAGATCGAGAAGAAGGAGATCATCACCTGACAGCTCGCCAAGAGGCTTTTTACCATCGGCGCCGGTGTAGTCCGCATCGGATTTCCTCCTCATATTGTCAAAAAAACCCTCTATCCTCTCCCTGTCCTCGGGCCGGGTGAGAATGCTTACCAGCCAGAACACGAGGAAACCCGAAAGCATAGCCATTCCGAATGGAGCTGGCATCCACTTGTATACAAGTACCAGCTCGCCGGTCGCAACAAAATTGGCTGCGTAGTAAACTGAGAGTGAGACCAGCACTGCGGCTGCAGCTCCGTATCTGTTGGCCCTTTTCCAGATAATTCCGCCCAGGAAAATTATCCCCATGAATGCTGCAAGAGTTTCAACAAAAAGGAATCCGTGAAGGACATTCTTCACCCCGAGTGCAAACAGAACTGCCATGACGGATAATCCCAGACCCGAATATCGTCCCATCCAGAGCAGCTTCAGATCGGCGGCCTGTGGATTAATATATTTCTTATAAATATTCTGAGTGAACAGAGCTCCTGTATTCACCATGAAATTTGAACATGACGACATGTTGGCGGCCAGTATTGCTGCCAGCATCAAACCGACGAGGCCGGGAACCAGAAGAACACTGCAGGCATAGCCAAAAGCCATCTCGGGATCAGGCAGTTGAACTCCTTTCATTATAACAAGTGCGGCGACAACCAGGCCAGTCATGGCCCAGCCAATAGTAATAAGCCTCTTCACCATCGATCCGAATGTCTGTCCTATCCTGCCGGCCCTTTCAGTGTTCCCGGTTGCGCACATCGAAACCATATGGGGTTGGGCAGTTATTCCCACTATACCGTTCACTGCAAGCATCGCAATTGTGAAACCGTCGATACCGCTTGCACTGTTGAACAGGTCGAAAAAATGATCGGGAAGAACCTGCCTCATCTCATGAAATCCGCCCACCTCCCTGAGTCCGAGCGGAATAAGCATTATCGACAGGGTTATAATAAGGAACGACTGGATGAAGTCGGTATAGGCAGCTGCGATAAGGCCCCCTGCGAAACTGTAGATTATAAAAGCCACCGTCATCACCATCACTATCATGTTCGGTGAGAAGATATTCCCCGATGCAACTGAAATTACCTTTGCGGCGCCCTGAAGCATGACCCCCATGCTGAAAACAAAGAAGACTATGGCAAAGATTGAATATACGAGTCCCATCGTTCTGCCATACCTGTCCTCAATGATCTCACCAACGGTAGTGCGCTCGCTTCGGCGGTAAAAAGGAGCTATCAGCCAGTAAAAAGGAGTTATCAGCATGTTCTTCCACTGGTACCAGATGGTGGCAAACCCGTTGCTGAATGTCGCCCCGGTCTGGGCAACGGGCATCTCGGCATGTGTTCCGACACCGAAGGCCTGCCCCAGCATTATGTACCACTTGAATTTTCTGTCGCCCCTGAAGTAGCTGTCGCTGGTTTTGATCTTCCTTGAAATCCAGATTCCAAACGCCGTGATCAGGATAAAGTAGCCTATAAGAACTATATAATCGAGGATTGCCATGTTAATATGGTAGTTTAGTTTTCCGGTTGCGGGACATTCTCCCTGCCGTTTACAATTACTTTCCTGATTGACATATTAAAATCTTCCATCCGGAACAGGATGAGGTCGGCCCTCATTCCGGTTTCAAGCGTACCCCGACCGGCAATTCTGCAAGCCGCTGAAACATTCCTGGAAGCCAGATTTACAGCTTCGCCCAGGGTGCAACCGGTGAATCTCATCACATTGCCCACACCAGTTTTCAGGGGAAGTGATGCCCCTGCCAGGCAGTTAAGCACCGGATTTTTGATAAGTCCGTCGGCTGACAGGACTATATCACTTCCCATGAACACATAGTTGCCTGGTTCCATTCCCATGAAGTGGGTTACATCGGATGTAAGGATAATATTATCCGGCCCTTTCACCTTGCAGAATACCCTCACCTCTTCGGGAAGAAGATGATGACCATCGGCTATTATTGAGGGTGTCAGCAGGTCATTAGCCAGCTGAGGCCAGATGGGGTTTCGGTGCCTGTCGATCAAATTTGCGCATCCGTTTCCGAGATGTGTCGAAAGCCTGGCTCCCCTGTCAACTGCCTCCATTATCTGTGAGGCACTGGCATTTGTGTGTCCGATTGAGACAATTATTTCCTGCCTGACACAACGGCCGATGAAATCCATGACGCCTTCAATCTCGGGACTTACAGTTACCTGGCGGATATTTCCGGAAGCAGCATCCTGGTATTGCATAAATTCATCCCACGAAGGTTTCCTGATAAATTCAGCCGGATGGCAGCCGTAGTAACCTGCCTCGGGCGATATATATGGTCCCTCGAGGTGAAACCCCGCAACAGAAGTTCTTACCTCTTCATCATCCTGCAGAGCCCTGGCGAGATTCCTGAAAATCCTTACAAGGTTGTCATGGCTGCCTGTGATTATTGTCGGAAAGAATGAAGTTACTCCGTCCTTCCTTATGGCATCAACAGCCATCCTTATCTTAAGGCTGCTGAGGGCAGGATCGGAAAAATCAACTCCCATGTAACCGTTTATCTGGTTGTCGATAAGTCCGGTTGCAACAAAAATATCAATAAGCTCTTCCGTCATCGGAATTTCATCAACCGAGACTATAAGTCCGTCGTTGAATTTTATCCTTACCGGCTTGCCTGTGTCGTAATGCAAGGCGGTGACTTCTCCTGATCTGTTCATCAATTACTATTTTTTTTCCGGATTTCTCCACCAGGGCTCTGAAAGCCCGTTCCGGGGTTAAAACCTTATAATTCCGCCAGCTGATTCCCTGTCGAGAAAAAGATGCCAGTCGGGGTGTTGTTTAAGTATGGTTGCAGGCACCTTTCTGTTCACGCTTTCGGAAAATGTAAGCCTTACAGCTTCAGCCTTTGCCTGGTGGGGAACTACTGAGATGATTGTCCTGCTTTGCATTATCTGCCACACACTCATCGACACAGCCATATCGGGGACCTCTTCCGGCGATCCGAACCATCCCTCGCTAACCTGCTGGAGCTTGCATTCCTTATTAAGCTTTACCCTGATATAAGCATCTCTGTTGTCGAAATCGGCCGGCGGGTCGTTGAATGCGATATGTCCGTTGACACCAATGCCGATTATACCAAGGTCGATGGGTTTATTCCGGATCGAACTTGTAAGTTCGCTTATCAGGTTATCGATATTTCCTTCCACATCGATGCTGTGGAACCGTTTCACCGGGACAAGGCTGATGAATCTCTCGGAAAGGTACCGCCTGAAACTGGCCTTATGTGTTATCGGGGTCCCTATGTATTCATCGAGGTGAAACACCTCAACCTTCTGCCAGTTGATATTGTGCATCACCAGTTCCCTGAACATTTCAAATTGTGAACTGCCTGTTGACACTACAATCCTTGCTTCGCCCCTGGCGGCAATTATTTCATTCAGTTTAGCTGAAATCAGTGCGGCAGCTTCTGAACCCAGTTCATTTGCATCGTTTGAAACATAAATCTTCATAACATTAATTTTATCATACTTATAATATCACATCACCAGTGTTTCCGAAATGTGAAAAATCTCTAAAATCAAGACTGGATCAGCAATTGCATAAAAATAGAATTTAATATTCACAAACCAATTCTTTATCTTCACCAAAATTTTATTTCTGATGTCACGATACACGATATTCGCAACCCTTCTTATATTGCTATGTTCAGAAGGTTCTGTCCTTAGTCAGGTCAGGGCCGTCAACAGAGATAAATACCGGGTCCACATCAATAAAACTGACAGGCCTTTTACAATCGACGGAGTCCTTGATGAGGAGCCGTGGTCGTCAGCCGAGCGGGCATGGGAGTTTCAGCGCGTGACCCCGACCGACACAGGATATCCAAAGGCAAAAACTGAAGTGATGCTTACATACGACAAGTCAAACCTGTATCTTGGAATAATCTGTCACGACCCCACCCCGGGAAAGAGGCCGGTTGAATCGCTTCGAAGGGATTTCGGTTTCTCCAACAATGACAACTTCATGTTTTTCCTGAACACATACAACGACCTCACAAACGGCTTTGCTTTCGGAATATCGGCTGCAGGGGCACAGACTGAGGGATTGCAGTATGAAGGCACAAAGGTGGATTACAGCTGGGACATCAAGTGGAAGTCTGAAGTGAAGAGTTATGACGACAAATGGGTTACCGAGGTCAGTATCCCGTTCAGGAGCTTAAGGTATTTCGAGGGGGATACGGAATGGGGGATAAATTTCGGCCGGCTCGACCTCAAGAATAACGAAAAATCGGCCTGGGCTCCGATGCCCCGTCAGTTTCCGCACTGTTCACTTCCATTTGTCGGAACTCTTATCTGGGATGAACCCAGGGACAAGGCCGGACTGCGCTTTTCGCTGATACCTTATGCCACAGCGAAAATCACCCGCGACTTCGAAGCAGGAGAAGCCACAAAATGGAAATGGAATGCAGGGGTGGATGCGAAGATGATCCTCTCCACATCACTCAATCTCGACCTGACGGTTAATCCCGACTATTCTCAGGTTGAAGTGGATAAGCAGCAGACAAATCTCGACAGGTATGAGCTCTTTTTCCCGGAAAAGAGGCAGTTTTATCTGGAGAACAGCGACCTTTTCGCAAGTCTCGGAACCGACAGGGTAAGACCTTTCTTTTCAAGAAGGATAGGTCTCGACAATCCGGTTCTGGCCGGCGCAAGGCTGAGCGGAAACCTGGGAGACAGATGGAGGATAGGAATAATGGACATCCAGACTGGAAAAAATGATGAGGTTCACGCAGCCAACTACATGGTGGCTGCCCTTCAGAGGCTGGTTTTCAGCAGGTCGAGCGTAACAGGCTTCCTTATAAACAAGCAGGTGATGAACACCGAAGATGACGAAACCTTTACAGGAAACAGGTATAACAGGGTGGCAGGACTTGAATATAACCTTGCCACACCAGACAACAGGTGGAATGGAAAGGTATATTACCATCAGAACCTTGTAGAAAATCTCACTCTTAAGGATGCTGCAATGGCCGGCAACATAACTTACTCAACTCCTTTTTTAACTGCATCAGTCAATCAGGCCCTTACAGGTTCGGGATACAATGCCGAGACGGGATTTGTAAGGAGAATGGGTTATTACCAGCTGAACGGATCGTTCCAGTATAAATTCTTTCCTGAAAGCAAAAGCATTATCAGCCATGGACCTGTCCTGAAGCTCGACACTTACCTGGATCCATACAACTCGTTCTCGCTCACCGACAGGGAAACAAATCTTATGTACAGGATCGATTTTCTGAACAAGAGTTCCTTTTCGGTTGATGCAAGGGAGAACTATATAAAGCTCCTTCAACCGTTTGATCCCACCAACACCGGAGGGCTTAAGCTGCTGGCCGGAGAGGATTTCAGCTGGAATGAAATAGGCGCCACCTACGTCTCGGACAACCGAAAGATGCTCAACTTCTCTCTTACAGCCAGGTATGGAGGTTACTACAACGGCGACCGGCTAACCCTTAACGGAGAGGTGAATTACCGTGTCCAGCCATATGGCAGCCTGGCCCTTGTCACAACCTACAACGACATAGAGCTGCCCGGTCCTTACAACAGCGCCAAGCTCCTGCTGATTGGTCCCAGATTCGACTTCACCTTCACCGACGACCTGTTCTTTACAAGTTTTATACAGTATAACAACCAGATCGACAACCTTAACCTGAACCTTCGCTTCCAGTGGAGGTTTGCACCGGTATCAGACCTGTTCATTGTGTATACTGAAAACTCCTGGGCCGGCGATATACTCAACAACAGCTTTGGCAGTCCCTACGCCGGAGACCTGAGGTCGAAAAACCGCGGCCTTGTTGTGAAACTTTCTTACTGGTTCAACTAAGAGCCTGATCAGGTCACCTGATCAGAAAATCGAGGAGGGGTTTATCTCCGATACAGGCGACCAGATGGTCGTTACGCTTCAGAGGGCCTACGCCCGAGGGTGTCCCGGTGAAAATAAGGTCGCCCGTTTTCAGGGTGAAGTATTGGGAAATGTATGAAATCAGCTCATCGACTCCGAATATCATATCGGATGTGTTGCCTTGCTGAACAATAAGGTCATTTATCTCAAGGCGAAAATCCAGGTTCCTGATGTCGCCGGCTGAGCTCACCGGTATGAAGTCGCCTATCGGGGCCGAGCCGTCAAATCCTTTTGATATCTCCCAGGGGAGCATCGATTTTGAAAGCCTTGTCTGGATATCACGTGCAGTTATGTCAATTCCTGCGGTAATCTCATCATAATATCGCGGAGCAAATTTAGGTGAGATCGATTTTCCAAGTTTCGATATCTTCACAACAACTTCCAGTTCATACTGGATATCATTCGAAAAACCCGGAAGGAAGAAAGGCTTGTTCTTTTTCAGCAGCGATGAGTCGGGTTTCATGAACACCACCGGTTCAGATGGATACGGCCTGCCCATCTCGATGGCATGCCTGCGATAGTTCATCCCGATACAGATAATTTTCATTTTACAGTTGTCCTTTGCCGAATGCCCTGAGCTTGATTTCAGTGAGGATCTTCTTTGTGTATAGCGGGAAATCGCCGTTCATCATCCAGGAGTAGTATGACGGATCGTCCCTGAAGACAGTCTCCACAGGTTTCCCCTTGTGTTTTCCGAAATTAAACACTTCCACCCCGTTCTCATCATAGATTATGCGTCCTGCAAAATCGACCAGGTTGTTGTATGCGCTGAAGTCAGCAAGTTTTTCCACATCGTTTTCCAGGTCGCTGTACCTGTCGAGCTGCGACATTAGAACCTCGTAAGTGGCTTGAGTATCGGCTTTCGAGCTGTGAGCGTTTTCAAGCTCCCTGTCGCAATAAAACTTGTAGGCTGCAGTAAGTGTCCTCTGCTCCTTCCTGTGAAAGATTACCTGGACGTCGACATATTTCCTCTTGAGGAAACTGAAGTCAATATTCACTCTCAGAAACTCTTCTGCAAGGACAGGTATATCAAACTTTATTGCATTGAAACCGGCAAGATCGGTTCCTTCGAGGAAGGCAGCAAGATTTTTTGCAATCTCCCTGAATTTCGGGGCGTCAGCAACATCTTCATCCGTTATTCCGTGGATTGCAGTTGATTTGGGAGGTATGGGCATCTCAGGATTTATTCTTGATATCAGCCATTCCTCACTTCCGTTAGGATTTATCTTGAGAACTGATATTTCTACAATACGATCGCTTGAAACGTTAATTCCCGTAGTTTCAAGATCGAGAAAGGCTAAGGGCCTGCGGAGGTTTAGTTTCAATTGTCAGGCGTTTATCATCATTGGCATTAGAAGCATGAGAAGGTCTTCCGACTCATTTTCGGATTCTCCGGGGAGGAACAGGCCGGCCCTTGTGGGATCAGCCAGTTCAATCATGACATCCTGAGAGGTCATATTTGAAAGAATTTCAAGGAGGAACACCGATTTGAAACCGATT
Organism: Bacteroidales bacterium; assembly: GCA_034004115.1. Classification (GTDB taxonomy): domain Bacteria; phylum Bacteroidota; class Bacteroidia; order Bacteroidales; family VadinHA17; genus LD21. The sequence continues at coordinate 24,418 of JAVEXG010000038.1, forward strand.
TCAAGGTCCTCGCCTTCATACTGGCATTTGATCTTCTCGTAAGCTGATATTGAGAAGTCGATATCCTGTGCCGATACAGTCATCTGGTTGCCCTTAAGCTGGAGCTTGACAAGATTGCTTGCCTGGTTTGAAAAGACGGACACCCTTCTGAGAGTATTGTAAAACTCGACACGGTCGACGGTGACCTTCCGCGGGTTATTCTTGGGAATCACCGAATTGTAATTCGGATAATTGCCTTCCACCAGCCTGCAGACCACCTTGTAGTCGTTCAGGTTGAAGAAAGCATTTTTATCATCGAACTCAACAGTGACTGGTCCCTCTTCCTTTGGCAGGATATTTCTGAGGAGCGAGGCCGGTTTCTTGGGAAGAATGAAGGATGAATTATCGTCGGCATGAGTGTCGCTGCGCTGATATCTTACCAGTTTATGCGCATCGGAAGCCACAAAGGTAATCTTATCGGTTGAAGCCTCAACAAATATACCTCCCATCACCGGCCTGAGTTCATCGTCGGCGGTAGCAAAGAGCGTCCTGTTGATTCCGGCCAGCATCACGTCAGCATTGATTACGAATGAGAATTTTTTCTCCTTTCTGATGGCCGGCAGTGCAGGGAAATCGATGCCGTTCTGACCTACCACATTGAATTTTCCGTTCTCAGAAGTGATAACAACGGCTAGCGTATCCAGGCTAATGTCGAATGAAAGCGGCTGTACGGAGAATTCCTTGAGGGTGTCGAGCAGAATCCTTGCCGGAAGGGCTATGATACCGTCACCCGTGGCATTCTCGAGCTTCATCCTTGTTATCAGGGTCGATTCAAGATCTGATGCCGTAATTTCAAGATCGTTGCCTGAAAGATTAAAAAGAAAATTAT
>JAVEXG010000188.1:0-5190 GCA_034004115.1 Bacteroidales bacterium
TCGATGGTGGGCGATCACCTGGTCCCGGTGATAGTGGACGGCTTCCTGAAAGGGCATGAAGGCTTCGATGCCGGCTTTGTTTATGACGCCATGAGGATCAAGGCGCTTGAGAAGCCCAAACCGCCTGTTCCGCTGAGTTCAGGACGGTCGGGACTTGAATACTATCTTAAGTCAGGCTACACCCCGGTCGATAAGGTTACCGAATCTGTTTCAAACACGCTCGAACTCGCCTATGATGACTGGTGCATTGCTCAGATGGCCCGGGCCCTGGGGAAGGACGACGATTACAGGATGTTTATGGAGAGGGCGGAAAATTATGTTAATGTCTGGGACAAGGATACTGAATTTATGAGGCCCCGGCTTTCGGATGGCTCCTTCCTGGAGATGGCCGGAGACCGGGAACAGGAAATAGTTGAAAAAGACGGTCACCGTTATTACCGGTACTTCGATCCTTTGCTTGTGGGTGTCAGGCCCAACCGCCACTACACCGAGTCGAATGCCTGGCAGTATATATGGTCGGTCCAGCACGACGTCGACGGACTTATTTCACTTTTTGGAAGCAGCAACAGGTTTAACCGGAAGCTTGACACATTCTTTGAAATGGATCCAGCTATCTCAGGTCCCAAATACATCGGGGTTGTCGGCACAATCGGCCAGTACGTCCACGGAAATCAGCCCTCGCATCATGTGGCTTATCTATATAACTATTCCGGAGAGCCATGGAAGACCCAGTATTGGACAAGACAGATCTGTGAACAGCTTTACCGTCCGGGTCCGGGCGGCCTGTGCGGAAATGAGGATATGGGATCACTGTCGTCATGGTATGTACTGAGCTCCATGGGATTTTACCCTGTGACTCCGGGAAGCCCTGTCTACAGCATTGGCAGTCCTTTGTTCGGAAAGACTACTATCAGACCGGCAGAAGGTGTGGAATTCATTATTGAGGCAGAGAATAATTCACCTGTAAATAAGTACATCCAGTCGGCCACCCTGAACGGCGAACCGCTTGACTTACCGGAGATCAGTCACGGGGATATAATGAAGGGCGGCAGGCTCCACTTTATAATGGGGCCGGAACCGAATAAAGAATGGGGCAGGTAGTAGAAAATACTTAGGATTGTCCGATTCCCCTTTTTGTTTACCCCCCCACCCCCCTACCTTGCTCCGCCGTAGCGGCTACGCGAAGGCGCAGAAGGGGGGCTTTAGTCTACTGAATTACAACTATTTATGGGGGGGTGAATCAAATGATATTAATAGCCGCGCATAAGCTTTCGATCCGAAAACAGTAAACAATCTAAGTGTGAACAATTCTCGTTCTAATACATCGCTCAATATCTGATTCTTAGCCCCCCTTTAGGGGGGTTGGAGGGTGGAACAGGCAGGGATGACATGCCATCTTTTGGGGGTCCCGAAAGCTTCGGGTTGGGGGGTAGAACGTTAAATGGAAATGAAGTAATCCAATTTTAAAAAGATGTGTATAATGATTAGCCTATAGTTTAGGCGTGGAACAATCAGGCCTGACCTATTCAAATCTCACTCCTCCAATTCCCCCGACAACCGGTAATGTAATTTCAGTACCGCTGAGGTCCACAGTTAGCTTTGTGCCCGGATCGGGCCACAGCGTGTATTCCCTGTCGCTCGAGAAGATGAGAAGCCCTATCTGTTTCCCGGCAGGGATCACCTGGTCGTCGGGTTCAAGGTCAAAGGTCATTTCATAAAAACGCCCGACCTGAAGCGGTTCGCTTTCAGTTAGCGACCTGTGGTTTCTCAGGTCGGCCCAGCCGCGGGTGATAATGTTATCTGTTGGCTTCGGATTGCGCGATTCGATCCATGGCAGGGTTACAAGCCACACTGAAAGATTGGCTGCAGACTTGCTGCTCAAAGCCTTTATTTTTATTGAAGTAACTCCCGAAATATGCAGATCTTCCTTCAACGGAGGTGTCAGGTAGATAAGCCTGTGATCCGTCCATTCGGCCTTTGCAAGTGTGCTGCCGCTGAATGAAAAATTGTCGGTGAGTGTCTCATAGCCGGGTCCTGACGGTTTATTCATTACCAGCGACCCCGCCTGGGGCGCCCCCGGTGAAAGGAAGAACTTAACCGGCGATGCTCCCGGATTGGGATAATCAGCATAAGGAGTGGGCTTAAGCCTGTCGTCTTTCTCTCGGACGATCCATGCCTTCGGTTCTTTTTCGACATCGTTCTCTACCCCGAAAAGATATCTTGTGAACCATCTGTTCATCATTTCGAAAGGAGGCTCCCCTCCATGTCCTCCCTGGTGAAAATAGATCTGAAGAGGAACTCCCTGCTTCTTCAGTACATCAATAAAACGGGCGCTGTGGCTTATCATAACGTTCCAGTCGTTGAAACCGTGAGCCATCAGTGTGGCTGCCCTGAAATCGTCCACATAATTCATAAGGTCGCGCTCTGCCCAGAATTCATTATAGTCGCCCGACCTCCGGTCATGCCTGGCCTGCATCACGCTCCTCTTGTATACACTGTCGCAATACTCGCAGTTGTCGGGATTGGAATGAATAAAATCGTACAGAACATCGACATCTTCGCCAAGGTAGCCGCCCGGACTCCTGACAAGGCCGTTGGACCGGTAATAATGGTAGTACGAATTATTCGGGGAAACCGGTATGATGGCTTCAAGTCCCTTAACTCCGGTTGTAGCCGCTGCAAACGGGATCGTTCCGTTATAAGAAGTTCCAATCATCCCCACCCTGCCGGTGGACCAGAAAGCCTTTACCTCTTCATTTCCGTCGGGAGTAGTGAATCCTTTAGCCCTTCCGTTAAGCCAGTCGATGACTGCCTTCGGAGCAAGCGCTTCTATCCTTGTACCGACAGTCGGACATCCCTGAGAAAGACCTGTTCCGGGGGCCGACGAATGCACCACAATAAAACCATAGGGTACCCAGGCCCTGGTCTGTGAATTGGATATCACAGGCCGCTTCCCCCTTCTCTGTATGGGAGGCATCTTCGCCCTCTCAGAAGGATCGGCATCCAGTTCCTGCCTTACATTCCAGAAATACTGGGCCGAATCGGAACCCGTCCCTGCAAAATAAGGGCTCGATTCATAAACAACGGGTAGTTTCAGATTACCGTCTTCTGTCAGGGCCGGACGTGTAACATCAACATGCATCCTGTCGTTCCGGCCGTCGCCGTCGGTGTCAAACTCAGTTTCCACCCAGAGATCATGGCGTATCCATTTCTGAGGATCTTCAAATTCCGCTATCCTCTGCGCCTCACCGTTCACTATAACAGGAACTGCCACAGGAGGAACTTTCGCGGATTCAGTATCTGACTTTACCTCGGGTTGTGAATTAATAACGGGCTGAAAAAAAAGAGCCATTGCAGCCGAAATAAAAAATAATTTTAAAAATTTTCTCATATCTGATTTGGAATAAGATTCTTATCTTTTCTTTTGCAAAGAAACTGATTTTCCTCTAACAAAAAACTCAGAAAAATGTCTGGACAGAACAATGACAAAACGATTTTAATCATCGGGGCCGGCTTCGCAGGTCTTTCAGCAGGTATTTATGCAAGGATGAACGGTTACAGGGCACAGATCTTCGAGATGCACGACAAGCCGGGAGGACTTTGCACCGCATGGAAGCGGAAAGGCTTTACAATTGACGGCTGCATCCACTGGCTGGTCGGTTCATCACCGGAAACAGTAATGCATGATTACTGGGAAGAAACCGGGTTAGTTCCGGAAAGTGAATTCATTTATATGGATGAATACGCACGCTACGAAATGAAAGACGGCAAGACCCTGATCTTCTACTCGGACCTGGACCGCCTGGAAAAACATCTTCTGGAATTTGCACCGGAAGATGAGGACAATATCCGGGAATTCATCAAGGCAGTCAGACTGTGCATGCGCCTCGACCAGCCTTCAGCTAAAGCCCCCCTGTTTAAGAGGATTGCCAAAATGATCAGATTGATCCTGTTCTTTACAGTCAACGGGAATAAGCTCAAAAATTGGATGAAAGTCACAGGAACGGAGTATACCTCCAGGTTCAGGAATAAGGATCTTCAACAGGCTCTTAACGAACTCTGGTTTCCTGAATTCTCTATCCTCTTCCTGTTCTTCATCTTCGCATATCTGCATAAAAAGAATGCGGGATATCCATTGGGAGGATCCATGCCCATGTCTGAAAAACTGGAAAAAAGATTCATCAATCTTGGAGGGGAGATCCACTACAAAAAAAAGGTGGTTAAAATTATTGCAGAAAATGACAGGGCGACCGGGATTCAGCTTGAAGACGGTTCAATAATAAATGGAGACAGAGTAATCTCGGCTGCCGACGCGTATACTACAATATTCAAAATGCTCGAAGGCAAATACACCGACGAAAGGATCCGTAATATGTTTGACAACTGGAAACTGTTTCCGTCACTTATATTCTTCGGAGCAGGAGTGAACAGGACTTTCGGAGAGATCCCTCTGGCAGTTTCGGGATTCAGCTTCCCCCTTAAGGAGCCGGTTGTGATAGCCGGGGAAACTATAGAACGGCTGCCGGTGCATCTCTTCAATCACGATCCGTCGCTGGCGCCAGCAGGTAAGACAGCCCTTACGGTCGCGCTTCACGGTAGTTATGATTACTGGAAGAAACTATCAGCTGACAGGCCGGCTTATGAAAGGGAAAAGACTGTAATAGCTGAACAAATTATAAGCCTGCTTGAACAAAGATTCCCGGGCATTTCAGGCCAGGTTGAAATGACCGACGTTGCAACGCCTGTAACCTTTGAAAGGTACACCGGAAACTGGAAGGGCAGTTTCGAGGGATGGCTCCTCACTCCGGATAATGCTGGTTCGATGCTTAAGCCCCTGCCGCAGGAAATTCCGGGACTCAAAGGATGTTACCTCTGCGGGCAATGGATCGAACCGGGTGGAGGACTGCCAACCGGCGTATTGTCGGGCCGGAGGCTTATTAAGTCAATCTGCCGGGAAGACGGAAAAAAATTCAGGACTACAACAGATTAGGAAGAGACTCCAAAAATTGAGGCGTACACCCCCAAAATCCTACTCTTTTTATACACTTTATCTTGTTGGATCAATTCATTTCCTTTTTTTTGCGGTCTACCTCTACAAACCTTCTTCCAGTCCCGTAGGGGCGCAATGATTTAGAGCGGGGCAACGCCCCGTTTAAGGCACCCCCGTGGTTGCAGAGCCCCGGATGGGGC
>JAVEXG010000189.1:0-5181 GCA_034004115.1 Bacteroidales bacterium
CGGGAGGCACACCTGATATCGTTGCAATCCGTAACTTTCTGAGAATGAAATACCAGAGGCAGAAAAACGGGGAACGCAAACTACAATACCTTCTCCTGTTCGGCGACGGATCTTATGACAACAGGACTCCTCCTCCCGGAAACACCAATTACATACCTACCTACCAGACACCTAATTCAAATGTCATTATATCATCCTTTACATCCGATGACTTCTACGGCCTGCTCGATGACGGAGAGGGAGAAGAGGCAGGCACGGAGGATCTTGGAATTGGCAGGATCCCGGTGTCAGATACAACGGAAGCAGGGATTATGGTCTCCAAAATTGAAAAATACCTGAATGCTTCTGATCAGGACGATTGGAGGAATTTATTGTGCATGATTGCGGATGATGAGGATGGGAATATACATATGAATGATACCGAGGGACTTGTCGCCATTGCTGAAGATCGCGCACCATGGGCTGTTATTGATAAAATCTATATCGATGCTTACAAACAATCAACGACCTCAACAGGGCAGTTCTATCCTGACGCGACACGAGCAATAAATGACAGAATCAACTCCGGAGCGCTCATTGTCAATTATGTCGGTCATGGAAACGAAACAAGCCTGGCCCACGAAAGAATAATATCCCCGGAGGACATAAGAAGCTGGAGCAACCAGGGCAGACTTCCTCTCTTCATTACCGCCACATGTGAATTCAGCCGCTTTGACGATATCTCATCCAACCCTGCAACGGGTACTATTATAGAAAAACAGTCATCGGGCGAGAGTATTCTGCTTCATCCCGACGGAGGAGCAATAGCGCTTATGTCCACCACACGACTTGTGTATTCAGCACCCAATTACATCCTTAACAGGAATATCTTTGAAACAGCCTTTAACCGCGGTGAGGACGGAAGAGCGATGAGACTGGGCGATATTATCCGGATTGCCAAGAACATGTCGGGATCCAATACAAACAAGAGGAATTTCCTGCTGCTCGGCGACCCGGCTTTACGACTTACCTGGCCATGGAACGGCAAAGTGATTACCGACTCGATAAACAATGTTCCGGCCGGCGAATCCACCGACACACTGAAAGCCCTTTCAATGATCACCATCTCGGGTCACATTGAAGACATTTCAGGAAACCCGGCAGAAGATTTCACCGGGATCGTCACACATACCGTTTTTGGAAAACCATCTGTTTATAAAACACTTGCCAATGACGGCGGAGAAAAACTGGAATTCACTGAAAGAAACGCCATACTTTTTGCAGGAAAAACGAAGGCTTTAAAAGGAAGGTTCAGGTTTAGCTTTATTGTACCCAGGGACATTGATTACTCACCCGGACAGGCAAAAATTATCTACTATGCATCTGACGGCAACAGGTATATGAACGGAAGCTTTACCGGCATTGTGACCGGAGGATTCAGCAATTCGGACCATAACGACTCATCAGGTCCTTTTATCAGACTTTTCCTTAATGACACTCTCTTCCGCAGCGGCGGAATTGCCGGTAGCAATCCGGTATTGCTTGCACTTATTGAGGACGAAGGAGGAATCAACACTGCCGGAACCGGTATCGGACATGACATAACCTTCTGGCTCGACGGCGACAATTCAAGCCCCGTAATCCTGAACAACCATTTTAAGAATGATTTTGGAAGTTATAGCTCAGGATCAGTTTATTATCCTCTTCACGGCCTAAGCCCGGGAAGTCATACCCTGACTCTGAAGGCATGGGATAACTTCAATAATTCCTCTGAAGTATCGATTAATTTCGTTGCGGGTGATGAAGAAAATATTGTACTGAAAAATCTTCTGAATTATCCCAATCCATTCAGTGAAAACACAAGGATAAGCCTTCAGCACAACCGTCCCGAAGGAATTCTGGATGTTGCAGTTTCAATATTCAACATTAACGGACAGCTTATAAGGGTCTTACACAGCACCCTGACATCGACCGGATACCAGCTTGAGCCCATTTTCTGGGACGGGAGAAATTCATATGGTCAGAAAGCCGCCAAAGGGATCTATCCCTATTCAGTCAAAATCACCTCCGAAACCGGTGAAACATCCACTCTATCAGGAAGAATGATCATTTATTAACAACCACACAATAAGTCGGCAATTTATTTGTTTTATATTTGCATTTTCAAAATCAAAGAGACAAAGTATGAAGAAAACATTTACTCCCGCAATATTTTTCCTGCTACTTCTATCACTGACTTCACGGTTGCATTCTCAGGAACTGAATAACATTGGTACAATGGTACCCGTATTGACAATTTCACCAGATTCCAGGGCTGGTGCAATGGGTGACGCAGGAGTTGCAACATCTCCAGATGTGTACAGTCAGCATTGGAATCCGGCAAAATATGCATTTATTGAAGGGAATTCAGGTGTGGGCATTTCATATTCACCATGGTTGAGAAATCTTGTGCCAGACATGAACATTGGTTATTTAGCAGGGTACTATAGAATTGATAAAAACCAAGTAGCAAGTGCCAGTCTTTTATATTCATCACTTGGTGATGTATTTTTCACCGATGAATTCGGAAACCTTGAAATGACTTATAGACCAAATGAATTTGGGCTGGATTTAGGCTATTCAAGAATTTTAGGAGAGAACTGGTCTGGAGGAGTTGTTTTCAGGTTTATTTATTCCAATATGACCGGAGGATCATATGCACATGGTGAACCGACAAAAGCGGGTACATCTTTTGCAGCCGATGTTTCGGGATACTACAACAACACCCTCAGCATGTTCGGAAAAGACGGAGAAGTTGGCCTGGGTGTCAATTTCTCAAATTTAGGCTCCAAAATGAGCTATTCTGATGATGATCAGTCTGCAGACTTCATTCCGATGAACCTGAGGCTTGGCGGTTCAGGCACGGTTGAACTCGATGAATTCAATAAACTGACACTTGCGGTTGATTTCAACAAGCTTTTGGTACCGACACCACCTAAATACAGTTCTTCAAACACCGACAGCATAATTGCAGGAAAAGATCCCAATGTTTCTGTTCCGGTTGCAATAATCCAGTCATTTTATGATGCTCCCGGCGGTTTCAGCGAGGAACTACGCGAGTGGATAGTATCAATCGGACTTGAATACTGGTACAGCGACCAGTTTGCTCTAAGAGCCGGGTACTTCCACGAAAATGAAAGTAAGGGAAACCGTAAGTACTTTACAGCCGGAGCTGGATTCAAACTAAAGGGATTCACAATCGACTTCTCCTACCTGATGCCGATAGTGTCGAACCACCCCCTTGCAAGAACTCTCCGCTTCTCGCTGGCCTTCGATATCAATGCTCTTCAAAGAAACGGCAATTAAAACAGATGAATATCAGGATAGGCCAGGGTATCGATTTTCACCGCCTCGAACCAGGCCGTGACCTTTGGCTCGGAGGAGAACGGATACCTTCGGAACTAGGTTGTGTAGCCCATTCCGACGGGGATGTTCTGTTGCATGCTATTTGCGACGCACTGCTGGGTGGAGCAGGTTTAAGGGATATCGGATTTCATTTCCCCGACTCCGATCAGAAGTATAAAAACATCAGGAGTACGATCCTGCTGGAAGAAACCTTCAACCTCATTCAAAAAGAAGGATTCCATGTTGTCAATATCGACTCCACAATCTGTCTTGAGAAGCCTAAAATTGCTCCCTATTCCGAAAAAATGAGAGAAACCATATCGGGTATTCTGAAGATCAGCCCCCGGGAGGTCTCTGTCAAGGCAACAACCACCGAAAAGCTCGGATTCACAGGAAGAGAAGAAGGCGTTGTTGCAATAGCTGTCGCCCTGCTTGAAAAAGATTTCTAGATTGATTCTGAAGCACCCAGAGCTTCATCAATTACAATGTCATCAGCAAGATACGGAAAGGTAACCTTAAGCTCCGGATTTCGCCTCATCTCCCTTTCCAGGGTGAACATCGCCCCTTCATTTCTTGCCCAGCTTCTTCGTGCAATTCCATTGTTCACATCCCAGTGAAGCATCATTGACAACCTCCGTTCGGTTTCCGGCGACCCGTCGAGCACCATCCCGAACCCGCCGTTGATAACCTCTCCCCATCCTACTCCCCCGCCGTTGTGGAGCGAGACCCATGTGGCTCCGCGAAAGGAATCACCAATTACATTCTGTACTGCCATATCGGCAGTAAACATTGATCCGTCACGGATATTGGAAGTTTCGCGGTAAGGAGAGTCAGTTCCTGAAACGTCATGATGATCCCTCCCGATAACAACCGGTGCGGTAATTTCACCCCGCGCAATTGCATCGTTGAACGCACGGGCAATGCCTGTCCTTCCTTCGGAATCAGCATATAGTATCCTTGCCTGCGAGCCCACAACAAGCCTGTTCTCACCGGCCTCTTTAATCCAGCGTATATTGTCAGCCATCTGAAGCCGTATTTCCTGAGGCGATTCCTTCATGATCCCTTCAAGGGTTTCAGCGGCTATCCTGTCCGTGGTGTCAAGATCCGCCGGATCATTTGAACAACAGACCCACCTGAAGGGCCCGAAGCCGAAATCAAAACACATTGGTCCCATGATATCCTCTACATATGTAGGATACCTGAATCCTCCTCCCGGCTTCATAATCTCAGCGCCCGCTCTTGATGCTTCAAGAAGAAAGGCATTTCCGTAATCAAAGAAATAGGTCCCGTAAGCACAATGCCTGTTTATGGCTTTAACCTGACGCCTCAGCGACTCCCTGACAAGCTCCCTGAATCGTTCCGGATCCTCTGAAATCATCCTGTTCGACTCGTCAAATGAAATGCCGGCAGGATAATACCCACCAGCCCAGGGATTGTGAAGACTGGTCTGATCGGAACCGATATCCACCCTGATATTCTCTTCAGCCAGACGTTCCCAGAGATCCACTATATTCCCGTTATATGCCAGGGATACGGCACTGCTCCCCCTTTTCGCCTCTTGGAGCCTGACAATCAGTATATCCAGGTCAGAAATAACCTCATCGACCCACCCCTGGGAGAAACGCTTGCCTGCAGCCATCGGATTTATCTCGGCAATAACAGAAATAACACCTGCAATCTTCCCTGCCTTAGGTTGGGCCCCTGACATTCCTCCCAGTCCTGATGATACAAAGATTCTGAGTCCGGATTTATCATCCGTTTTTTCAATTCTCCGGCATGCATTCAGTATGGTTATCGTCGTTCCGTGAACTATTCCCT
>JAVEXG010000039.1:0-25154 GCA_034004115.1 Bacteroidales bacterium
GCCTTAACCGAATCGGAGGGAAAGTACTGCCAGAAACCGGAAACATTCTCTGTTTGTTCCCATGCTGCATCATCGAGTACCCCATCGAGTTTTATATGATCTGTTAAATATTTAACATGAACGGTTCTGGAGTAATCCTGTGCAAAAAGACCTAAAGAAAGTGCAAGTAAAAAAAATGTACTAATTAATCTCATATCGATTTTATGAATTTTACTGTGCAAAGTTGAATCAAATGACCAGAAAGAGTTGTATACAAATTACGGATATTTTTATCTCAATTACTGATATCAATGAAGCCTGCAGTCAGGAAGTCTACCTGTCGTCGACGCCATCCTTATGAGAAGTGACAGGATCAGGCAGGATATCCCAGGCTGATTTCCTGAACCAGGCTGATTACGGCTTCAATCATTGCCGCTTCAGAAGGAGAAAAATCAAGCTCTCATTTATTTTCCATTAGCCAGAATAATAATAAACAAAAAAGTCGGAGACAAGGTTACTTTTAAGCAGGACAGGAAAGATGTTGCGGTTGGAATTGTGGAAGTATCTTATCCATGATCAGGATCCCGATTTAAGCTCGAAGACGTATGACTGAAGACAGAAGAAGGTGAACCAAGGCTTCAATTACGTTGTCAGTTAAACCAGTAAGATAACTTGACGACCAGCCCCCGGTTCTTATTTGCGAAATTTTCTGTATAGGAATTCCCTGTATACACGATGAACAGATCCGACACAGGGGCAAAACGCCACTGGAAGCGGATATTCATATTCAGGTTATCGATCTGGTTGTTATACTGGATGAATGTGGATAGGAATACCTTATCTGTAAATGTAATATCCAGTGTGGGTCCCACAAGGATCAGCTTCGCACTGTTGTAAGGCACGGGTAATGAGATGTCGTTATAATTCATCGCCATGCCGATGCTCCCATATGGCTGAACCCGGTAGTTTATCAGTCCATTGACATACCAGCGATTTCCGTTATAATATCCCCCGATGCCTGCATTCAGTGCGTAGTTGAATAATTTGCGGGCATCTGAGATAAATCCTGTCCGGGCACTTTTCCAGTGAAACTGATCTCCCGCGGCAAGTTTCTCTCCCCCGGTATTGGTAGGATCGAAATCACGGCCGAGCTCAACGAATTCTTCATCCACAGTGACTGACAGCTGGCTTTTATTCCGCCATTCTATTGAGTATGAAAGTTCTGTTTCCCGGTCTGTAAGGTTGAATTCCGGATCGAAGATCGCATTGAATCTGGCACCCGGACCATGACTGATGATACTTCCCGACTGTGAAGGATAGAACAGGTAGCTGACAGACGGTGAGATCTCATAGAGCCCTGTCCTCCTTATATAACCAGCCTCTGCGATATAGTCCGATCCTATCCACGACTGGTTGATGGCGGCTTTCAGGTACTGGGAGAAATAACCGATGTTTCCGGAAAAAGCTGCAGCGTCCTTGCCGGCTCCCGGATAAAACGATTGGTGATAGAATGTTTTGCCCTGCCACCGGTTATCTGCAGTAGCAAAATTATATTCAAGTCCTGCCACTCTGTTGTAACGGTATCCGGTGAACTCTGTATCATTGTATGATTGGGTGATTTGCTTATTCACCAGAAATCCGACAATACTGGAGCGGCTGAAGATCTCACGCTGCAGAACAGCAACAGCATAATTGCCGGACGGGATTTCGCCTTTTGATCCTGTCTGCATATCCATCATCCCGATCCTCCACTTATTGCCAATCCTGCCGGTCAGTCTTCCACCGAAATTTACAGGAACATCAAGTCCTATCCGCCTTGAAAAGAAAGGCTGAGCCTGGCTGTTCCCGAGATTTGCAAACAGGTCACTGTTCTCAAGAAAAAACTGTCGTCTTTCCGGGTAGAACAGTTCAAAACGATCCAGGTTTGTCTGCTGCTTGTCTTCCTCAACCTGGGAATAATCGGGATTAACAGTCAGGTCGAGGTTCATTGATGTTGACAATATCATCTTGGTATCAAAACCTGCATTTAATTTCCATTTTGCAGATTCATCTGCTTCAGTATTTTTTATGACTTTTGAGGTGGCATATGGGATGAAGGAAAATCTTAATCCTGCCTTATCAAGAGGCTTATCCCATACCAGGGTTCCTGCGTAAGGCAGGGAGTTATGCGGAAACTGTCGCGGGACAGGAGCCCATGCAGATTTCTCATTCGTTTTAAGATCGAGCCTGCCAAAGTTGACGCCCCATTCTTTCTCTCCTCCGAAATATCGGAGACTGCGGAAAGGAATAGCCATTTCAGCCACCCATCGGTCGTTGTAACTCGTTACAGCTGATTTCCATTTGGTATCCCAGGTAAAGCTCGACTGTGTCCCGTTGGTTATCACTCCGTCGGCTTGTGCTCCTGCTGCAGAAACCCCGAAAGCATATCCGTTGGTGAAGTTATTGTAGGTATCAATGTGTATCCTGAAGTTATCATTTTTGACAAACTCAAAATCCCTGCGCAGGGATTCCACCGGCCTTTTCCCGGGTGTGGGATCATAGCAGACAACCCCGACATATAAATTAGATTTATCATAAGTGAGCACAACCGTAGTCTGTGCTGTTGCATAGCCTGTATCGACCGGGGTCACACGTATAAAATTCTCAGCTGTTTCTGATACCCGCCAGGATTGCTCATTCAACACCCCGTCGATCTTCATTGTCTCCGCGGTTTGGGATATGTTAAGACGGTATTTATCCCGGTTCACAGGCTTTTCCTGTGAATAAAGCATTATTTCTCCGGAAATTAAAGACAAACAAAGGAGCAGGATTCGTTCGGGGCTGACCATATTTTCATTAAAAGCTTCGAAAATAGGAAAAAGAATTCAAACCTTTTGCCTCCCATGAGGTCATATGTCTTCATTTTCCCGTCTTCACACCCCTGCGGTTTTCGGTAAAGCTCCGGAAACATGAGGACAGTTTAGCTTGACTTACGATAAACGATAAACAATAAACTATAAACTGAAACTCCTGTCAACCAGTAACCTGAGTTAACTAAATATTCAGCCAGTAAGTCACTTTCAGGTTTATCGATCTTAACTTCGGACCAAAATCACTTGTGAAATAATTGTCATTAAGTCAATCCTCAAAACGGACACTGCAATGCCGGAAAAAACTTTGTGCCTTTGCGTCTTTGTGGGAAAAAAATGCCGCAAAGACACTAAGGCACTAATATACAATAAGTTAATATATTGAAATAGTTACTACACAAGAAGTTAATACTAACTTGTATTATTGATTCCTGAAAAATCCTTTCTTTTTCTGTTGTTAACATATATATGTAAACAAAAATGTTTATTTTTGTATTATGGAAAAAATACTGGAAACAATAAAGGGCATTCATCCCGGATTAATTCTTGAGCGTGAACTCAGGAAGCGGAAATTACGTAAAGGACCTTTTGCAATTTCCTTGAAGGAGTATCCTCAGACACTGGTTTCCATTACAAAAGGCAAAAGAAGGATGAATACAAGCCTTGCTTTGAAAATTGAAAAAGCCTTAGGTTTGGAAGAAGGATTCCTGATGACTTTACAGGTTTTTCATGACATCAGGGAAATTAAGAAGAAAGGGAACAAATCACATCCGGATTTTACTAAATTAAGACCTGTATTATTCTGGGATACAGAACTTGAAGGCATCGACTGGGAGGGACAAAGGGATGCTGTTATAAAAAGAGTTCTTGAAAGGGGAAATGAGACTGAGAGAAATGAAATCATAAGGTTTTACGGAAAGACATATGTCAAAAAATTCAGAAGATGAATGATAAATAAGCTCCATTATATTACTGTAAGTTCTTATTTGCTAAGTATTCTTAAAACTCTGATGGGTGCAGCTGAATTAAAGAAATTCAGATTAGTTGGAGGTACAGCTCTCAGTCTGTACAGAGGGCACCGGATATCGGCAGACATTGATCTGTTCTCCGATGCTCAATATGGCTCAATCGATTTTAATCTGATAGATAAGTTTCTTCAAAGAACCTTTCAATATGTTGATACCACTAATGCTGAAGTTATTGGTGCAGGGAAATCTTATTTTGCAGGGAACAACAAAGATGAATGTGTGAAACTGGATATATATTATTCTGATGAAAGATTCATCAGGAATGAAGTTTCAGTGGATGGAATTCGACTGGCTTCCATCGAGGATATTATTGCGATGAAAATTGCCATGATTTCAGGCTTTGGCAGAAAAAAGGACTTTTGGGATATACATGAACTAATGGATGATTATTCAATCGGAGAAATGATAGCGCTTCATAAGCAGCGATATCCTTACAGCCATGACCCAAGGCAAATCCTATCAGGTTTTTCAAACTTTGAAAAAGCAGACGGTGACTTTGATCCGGTTTGCTTAATGGGCAAGCACTGGGAACTCATCAAACTTGATATGTTACAATTTTCAGGGCACGAATCCCATTGAAGATTGATCAAAGTGTAGTGTGCAATTGAAAAAAAGCAGAAATCTTCCTGAACCTTTTTCCCTTAATCTTGTTTAAATCCAGGAATCAAAGTTATAACAGAATATTCTGACCCTTCTTTTTCTATTCAGTTCTGAAATTTTAGAACAGGCATTCTTGCAATTCTTGAAAATAGGTCGTTCAAGTATTAATTAAAACATATCGAGATGAAAAACGCAAAGCGCTTTGTTTTTCTGACAGTTTTGGCTGTAACAATTGTCTTGTTCAATGCCTGCAAAAAAGAGGCAGTAATTCCCACTCTTACCACTTCTGATGTTACCGGTATCACCCTGGTTTCGGCAACCTCAGGTGGCAATGTCACATCTGACGGAGACGCTGATGTAACAGCACGTGGCGTGTGCTGGAGTACTACTCAAAATCCTGATTTGAATTCAAGCCAGACCGTTGATGGTACAGGTTCCGGTACTTTTACAAGTGTAATAGCCGGTTTGACACCAGGCAACAGATATTACGTTCGGGCATACGCAACAAACAGTGCAGGTACCGGTTACGGGGATGAGATCGAGTTTACCACGAATCCTGTGCAGCTGGCTACCCTGACTACTTCTAACGTGGTCAACGTTACCTTGAATTCTGCAGTTTCGGGTGGTAATATTACAAGCGACGGAGGATCTGAGATCACTGAAAAGGGGATATGCTGGAGCATAAATCCGAATCCGACGGTTTATGACAGCAAGACATTGGACGGAACAGGCGCAGCTGACTTTGCAAGCATTCTGACCGGGCTGGAGTCTGGCACAACTTATTATGTTAGAGCCTATGCGACAAATAGTGCAGGTACGTCTTACGGTGCACAGATAAGTTTCTCAACTGACCCTGAAATCGATCCGGCAATTTTTAATCCTGGTCTGACTTATGGAACAGTTACCGATATTGACGGTAATACATATAAGACGATTCAGATAGGAACACGGGTATGGATGGCCGAGAATCTGAAAACCACCCGATATAACGATGAAGTAGCTATTCCTCTTGTTACGGATGGTACAGAATGGAGCAACCTTACAACACACGGTTTTTCATGGTATGAAAATAGTCCTGAAGCCTATAAGGATGTCTATGGAGCCCTTTACAACTGGTACGCCGTAACCAGCGGAAAGCTTTGTCCTGAAGGCTGGCATGTATTCACCGAGCAAGAGCTTGATGCACTTAGTACTTATCTTGGCGGCGGAGAAGATGTTGGAAGTAAACTGAAGGAGACTGGTTCCGTCCACTGGGAGTTGCCCAATCCCTCCGCTGCAAATGAAAGCGGCTGGACCGCACTGCCTGGCGGCAGACGCGTCAATGATGGATTATTTGCAGCCATCGGCTTCGTAGGTTACTGGTGGTCTGCAACGGAATTCAGCTCAACGAAGGCCGTGGATGTAATGTTATACAATGATTTTACCTTTCTTGACAGCAACAACTATGAAAAGACCAATGGGATGTAGGTTCGATGTGTAAAGGACTGATCCTTTACTGAGATCACAAATAAGGTTACCGGTGTCATTTCTCCGGATTTAACTTTTTTATTTCCGATTGAAGGACTATCTTGACCGGCACAGGTATTTACTAAAGGTTAAGATATGAAGAAGGTGTATATAATTCTTTTCTGTATACTGACGTGTTCTCCGGCCGTTTGGGGCCAGCCGCCTACAAAATGGCGCGGGCCTGATTCTGATGGCATCTATCCGGAAACTGGCTTGTTAAAAAGGTGGCCTGCGGAGGGATTAAAGCTTTTGTGGTCGTTTGATGGTATGGATCAGGGATTTACATCTCCTGCCATTTCAGGAGGGTTTATTTACATGGCTTCGATGATGGGGGAGACCGGTTATCTTTTCAAGCTCAGTCTTGACGGGAAGATGGTTTGGAAAAGACCATACGGTGAGGAATACCACGAACGCTATCCGGGGGCTCGCTCTACAGCAACTGTAGCCGGGAATCATGTTTATCTGCTCAGCGGAGTGGGGAAACTGGTGTGTATGAACACATCCGATGGATCCATGGTCTGGTCGAAGCATCTGGTTGATGATCTGGGCGGACAGCTGAACCGATATGGATTTAATGAGTCGGTGGTGGTCGACGGGGACATCGTATATTGCACCCCGGGAGGAGTATCTCAAAGTGTTGCAGCCTTAAACCGGTTTACCGGACAGCTGGTATGGAAGGCACCCGGCAAGGGAGACAAGGCGGCTTACTGTACACCTCTGCTGATACGTTATCCATCCCGTACCCTGCTGGTGACGCATACTGAATCGCATATACTGGGTATTGACACAAGAAACGGTTCACTTCTCTGGTCATTTGAATGGCCGAACCAGATGCTTGAACACCAGAATACTCCGCTTTACAGGGATAATGAATTATTCTGTTTCAGCGGCTATGGGAAAGGTGCAGTCATGCTGACCCTGGGCAGGGACGGCGGCACTGTTTCCCAAAAATGGGTGAATAAGAAGTTTGACAACCGTATGGGTGGGGCTGTAGTTATCGACGGTTATATCTATGGAGCCGGACACAACAACAGGTTCTGGCAATGTCTCGAATGGGAAACAGGGAAGGAGATGTACACCAGCAGGGAACTTACAATGGGAGTAGTGATTGCAGCTGACGGAATGCTTTATTGTTACGACGAAACAGGGGTTCTGGCCCTTGTAAAACCGGATCCCGGAAAATTCAATATTGTGAGCCGGATGAAGATAACTTCAGGAACAGGATCACAGTGGGCGCATCCGGTAATTCAGGAAGGAGTCCTTTATATTGCCAGAGGAAGCACAATAATGGCGTACGATATTAAGAACTAGCCGCACACCGCATAATATGAGCAGGGGATTTGTAAGGGAAGGCGATCAGGAAGAAGTTCCGATGGTTCCGCAAAGGGCTTATCTTCCGGATGGAGTGCCGAATTTCGTCACCCCAACCGGGATGGAAATGCTGTTGGCTGAAAAGCAGCTCCTGATTAATGAGAGAGATAATGTGGTTGCCGTTAACGAGAATGAAAAGCGGATTGCAGTGAATTTCATCAATGCAAAGCTGCATCTGCTTGAAAACAGGATTGCCGATGCCAGGGTCATTGATCCTGAGGGGCAGCCTCCTGATGAAATAATGTTTGGAGCAACGGTGACACTAAAAATTGCGGCCACAGGCAAGATTCAGGTATTTCAGATAGTAGGTGTTGATGAGGCTGACATTGCCAAAGGCAAGGTCTCCTTTATATCACCCCTGGCCAGGGCATTGATGAATAAGAAAGCAGGAGACAAGGTTATCTTAAAGCGGGACAGGGGAGAGACTGTCTTTGAGGTTGTGGGCGTAGAATACAGGTAACAGTACAATTTATTGACCAAATAGTACCAATCTATGTCAAAACAGGGGCATCATAATATTACCCTATTTATAATATCCATTCAGCTCTCGTTCCGCATAGCACCAGTTATCCTTTTCATTAAAAGAAGAATCAGGATTTTCCTGGTAGATTTCAAATGCTCTGTTGCGAATAGCCTCCTCTGAAATTGTCTTCTTAATTTCAACAGGTACTAATTTCGCGTAATGCCTGCTTCTTTTCGTTTTACTGATTGTGTCTTTCATCGTGAAATATTTATTTTATTAATTGACAAATTTCAAAGGACTTATTTTGTAAGTTAAGATTAATTTATCGTTAATCCTAATATAATTTATTTATTTTGAATTAATTACAGCGAAGCTTATTTTAGAGTATGGGAAAGACGCACCACACAACGGAAGACGGAAGAATACTAACGACACACAACCTGCGACGCAAGGTCTGCCCAAAAGGAGGGGAGGGTAAAACTATCTTACAATGCCCCGCACTGCTTTACCCGGAAAGACATTTTCCTGCAGCTTGCCATCCTTCACCACTACGATTACGTCAACGAGGACATACTGAATTCCCTTTGAATATATGCCAGGCTCCCCGTATGTAGCCTGATCGATTATCCTTTCAGGATCAAATATTGTTATGTCAGCATCGGCTCCTTCACGAATCCGGCCTTTATTCTTCATCATTGGGGCAATGGCTTCAATCTGTTTTGCAGGCATCAGGGTAGTCTTGCGCAACGCTTCGGGCAAAGAAAATATTTCCTCTTCCCTGGCATATTTTCCCAATACCCTTGCAAAGGACCCTGTTCTCCTCGGATGCCCTTTGCCCCCGGAAAGCATCCCGTCACTGGCTATAATCACTATTGAATCAGCAAGGGTTGATTTTACAACATCTTCAGGAATTGAATGAGCTATTACCATGCCCCCGGATTTTCTGTATCTGGCAAAACTTTCCGCATTTAGCCGTTCACCTGTTTCCACCCATTGCAGATCTTCATCCTTAATGGAACATGCCCGACGCTTACTCCATGTTTTATAAGGGTTTTCCCTTCCCTTTCCCTGTACCAACTATCAACATCAGCCGTTCCCATCTCAAGTTCCAGGGCAGTTGTAACACCATCCATAACTTTGTAAGAATAGTTTTCATGATCCTGTCCGTGCTGGTGAATATCAATGAAGCCCGGAGCAACAACCAGATCATGAGCATCAACAATTGTTTTACCGGTAATTTCCTTAGCTGTCATCAGCTCAACCGAACCATCTCTGATCCCGATATTTATTACTTCATCAAGATTTGATTCCGGGTCGATGACCCTGCCGTTTATAATAGCAACATCAAAATCCTTACCTTCATGCAGAGATTGATTCCTGGAGCTCTGGCTAATCAGGGAACATAACATGATTATGCAGCTTCCGAATATTTTTTGAAAAGTAAAAATCATTTTATGAATGATGTAAGTACAGTTCAGAGATAAAGATAATTGTAATTCTATTTTTTGATTATCTTGCTTTAATAACATCTTAACTCATGAATTACACCCGTCGTTCATTCGTAAAAACAGCGGGCATCGGGGGAGCTGCTCTTGCTTCATGGCCTTTTTCCTCAGCAAATCCTGAAGCCCTTTCCGCTAAGGTATTGAATCCATACAACCGTGTCCCGGTAAGTCTTATCATTGATGATTCGACGTGCCTTGTCAATATGGCTTATTATGGTATCCCTCAGTTTGCCCAAGTATTTCCCGATCAGTATAAGCAGGACTGGAGGAAGCTCCCTCGTGAGATCCCCGACAGTTTTGTAAGGGAATTCGGTGAGTGGTGTCTCGAAAGCGGTGTGAAAGGGAAGTACAGTATTGTACCTTATCCTGCATGCACAGGATGGGTAAGCCGTTTCATCCCGGGCTGGACAGAGAGGGAACTTAAAAACAGTCTCGATCTGGTCAGGGAAGTTATAATGCCTAACTGGGATATACATCCTGAAATGGTCAGTCATACAAGGGTAATTGATATTGCCACCGGACAACCCTATCCCTATGCAACCCCGGAATACATGGAAAACTGGGAATGGAGCCAGAGAAAGAGTGCAGATGAGCTGGCGGCTTACCAGGCCTTTGCCCTGAAGATACTGAAAGAAGCAGGACTCCCGTGCGAAGGTCTTACAACACCCGGAGGATATGGAGGGCAGAACCAGGATAATCTCGCCTTAAGCACCCTGGAAGCTGTAAGGGAGGTTTATGGAGCTGAAATTCCACATTATTTCCGGGATCTCTATACTGAAAAGGAGAAGAGTGTGGCCCCTCAGGTACTGCATGCTTCGGGGCTTGACGGCAATGATCCGGAATGTGTCGTTTCAATCATCGGATGTACGGATGACTGGTTTGGAGGATGGGATGGGCTTGTTCCGGGCGATGCAAATAAATTCATAACAGACGATCTGGTGTCGGGAAGGATGGTTGAAGTGATAGAAAGCGGAGAACCGGCGATTATGGTTTGTCACTGGCCTGGAATTTATTTCAATGGTGAAAAGACCGGATTCAATATCCTGAAAGAGATCAAAAAGAGGCTTGATCAGAAATACGATAACCTGAAATGGATGAAACTCAGTGAAATTGCGAGATATTGGGCTGCAAAGGAACTTACTTCCATCTCAGCGGACAGGAAATCGATCCTTATAAAAGCCCCGTTCTCAACTCGGGGATTTACAATAAAGCTGAATTCATCTTCTCGTAATATGGGGATCAAAAGAGGGGGAGAGGAAAAACCGCTGGAAAGGATAAAAGATGAAAAAAGTCTAAAAAGCGGGACCTACTATTCAGCCAGGAATGGTACAATAATATGTTTTGATCTGGAAAAAGGGCTGAGTGAGGTGGTGATGAGTTGAAGAGTTTCTGACCACGGAGTTGCTGATCGGACCATAACCAGACATGACATCAGCGGTGCCGGCAACAGACCTTGCAATGCTGAACATTCTGCGTAATCAGGCATACATACTCTGAAATTCACGAATTTTTATTGTAAAACGATATCCTGGTTATTGTTTTACAACAAATATTTTACCTGAAACGATATGTTTGTGCCGAAAACCGGATATTTAAGTGAACTGCCAATGTCCTGGCCGATATGTACTTTATTTTGCCTGAGCTATTTCGATTCATCTCTTATTTCCCTTTTTCGCGACAAAAACCCTGTTTTCTGATTGTCATCTCCGGTACTTGCTTTTCTCATTTGCGGCAAGTTCTTTGTATACTGCACTGACATTCTCCATCGGCTCCCTGCAAAGAAATACTTGCAACCCATTTTCGCGGAAGAATCTGTTTTCGACACTGCCAACAAGTGTTATATTCTTAAAATACTTGCCCAGATCATTTATATTCCTGAAGATATATATTATTGGTCCGTTTGGGATGGTGTCAGGGGACCAGAAGACATAGCTTTCATGGAATGTAATTGCTTCTGGCAGATCAAACTCTTTCCCGTAGAAATATACTGCACCGGCATATCCGTAATTTCGTTCACCAAAGATTGTACAGTTTCTTCTTTCGTCTTCGGGGAGAGACCAGTACGCCTTTGCCACGTATCCTGCAAGCTCTTTCCATCCTGTCATGTCGGCCCATGCCTGCGAAGAACTGTGCTGCGTTCCATCATCCCATTTAAGAAGCGGATGCACAATGAACCGACGGGTCTTCTCAATATAACTGCTGTAGTTTTCATATGACATTACAGGGAGACCCGATGGCATTGCCGCAACTGACATCAGAATTGAAACCGAAAAAAGAGAATATCTGACAATCCTTTGACGTCCGGTAAAATATTTCTCAAAAACATAACCGCCATATGCAAGCAGGAAAGGAATTACTCCCAGGGCATAATATCCTTTTCCCTTTCCAAGCATAAAAAGAAGAAGAATTGTAACCGATGCCGCTCCCAGGTACCGGTATTGCCTCTCATCACGAAAAAATAGCAATGCAATCAAACCTGAGAGCCAGATAACCGAAGAACCCTGACAGAAGCTGAAAAGTGAAACCGGGAAAGAAAGATAACCCGTAAGGTCGAGCTGGCTGCTCCTCAGTTCGCTCATGTGAATAATAACCGGCCAGCCATGAGAGTATTGCCATAAAATATTGGGACTGATTATAGCCAAACCCATCAAAACAGACAGGAATAAATATTTTGAAGCCAGTAATTTTCTGTTTCCGGATAAAATAAAAGCAGCCAGGAATCCTGCAATCAGGAAGAGAATGGAGTATTTATTAAGAAAACCTATGGCTGTTATTATGCCCACAGGTATCCACAATTTGAGATTTCCGGTCCTGACCATTTTGAAGATTATCCAGGTTGCCAGAAGCCATATCAGTTCCTCTGCTGCATTGGGTGTCAGGAGGGTATTGACGATGAGGAAACCGGGGGCCATCAAGTAAGATGAAGCAGCAATGACAAGGGCAGGAATTCCGCCTCCAAGCTCCCTTACAATCGATGCAATTATGTAAACTGAAACCCCTCCCATAATTGCAGGGAAGAATCTGATCCCGAATACCGAGAATCCGAAGATCTTATTAATTAAGAATGCCAGGAATCCGGTTACCGGGGGAACTGTTGCATAACCAGCACTGAGGTGCTCTCCCATATTGAAAAACAGCATCTCATCCCTCAGTAGTTCATACCTCGTATTGGTCAGGAAATGGATTAGCAGTTTTGCCACAATGAAGAGGATAGTCACAATCCAATAGCGGCTGACAGTGAATTTTTTACTAATTGTTTTCATCAGTATATAATTTTGATTTTAAAGGTCTGATGGAACCCACATGGTTGAAAATTATATACATACGTGTTTGTGACTATGATACATGTGGGTTTCATGTTATTATTCATATTTAATGAAACCGTTAAGCCAGGAATAAAAGCTGGTTTTGCAGCAGTACGAGCCGATATTTTCAAATGCTGACAGGAATGCCTCATGCATAATATCCTCAGCGGTGGCAGGGTCACTTACGATCCGGAGGCAGATGCCGTAAACAGATTTATAGTACAATTTATAAATCTGCAGCTGAGCTTTATGGTCATTTCTTCTGCATGCCTCAATAAGATCGTTACCGGGATTGAATGATGCTGATCCGGAATTAATGTTTGCTGGTGTCATGTCAGATAGTTTTGGTTTGCTGTGTCAAAACTAACACCACCAGATGCCTGAAAAAGAACATGCCGTTAAGGATGGTGTACATCCCTATCGGCATGTATAGGTCAAATGTATTATTTAATTTAAAATCAGCTATTTACTGATTTCCGGAATTCCGATGGTGTTTTTCCGGTCAGTTTCCTGAAGGAGTTATTGAAAGCAGTTTTTGAATTGTATCCGACCATTTCCGAAACCTCTTCGATAGTCAGCCGGCCTGCTCTATCTTCTTTTATAATGCTTTTTGCCTTTTCTATCCGGTATGAAGCCAGGAGCTCGAAAAAATTCTTGCCAAGTTTTTCATTTATCACCTGTGAAACATGATGCTTGCTCTCCCCGATCTTTTTAGCCAGGTTTTCAAGAGAGGCGAGGCTTTCTGTAAAATAGTTTCCTTTCTCAAACTCCTTAACAATAGTTGCAAGTATTTTTTGTTTATCTGACTCATTAAGAGATGACTTCCTGTATTTCCCGATTGAGATATCCATAAATGAAGCTGATCGCTCAAAATATGCGGAATCATTCATTACCCTGAACAAGGTTATCATTACAAACAGTGAAATATACATCCCGATGAAATAGTCACCGAGGTCAGCCTCGAAATTCAGCTTTACTATAATGAATATAATTATGATTGCTAGGATATGGAATGCCATGTTCCTTAACGACTTCAGCAGATCATCCTGTGTTTTAAAAACCGATAAACCGGTTAGCCGCGACTTCTTCTCAAGCTTAATTATTGAAAGCGAAATGTAGAACAGCATTTGTCCTGAAGTTACAAGATTAAGGTATTTCTTAATGTTAAGCGGATCAGTGGGGAAGGGCAGTTTTATATCAACAAGCGGCCAATCCGGGTGAAAGCTGTTCACATATGAGTTGTACTGAAATTCCTTCGGTTGCAGGAAATCGGGGAAAATATACCCGAGATAGATTATTGCCGGAAGAAAATGCAGCCACTCTTTTCTTGAGCTGCCCTGACCGATGCTTCTTTTCATGAAAAGATACATGAAGGGGCCGATTACAAGGTTAAGCGGTTCAGTTGTATTTGTAAAGAAAAGAACTCTTGTAATAAAACCTGTCATATTCAGCACCATTTCAAGTATGCAGAGGGTCAGGGTCAGGAGCAGAAAACCCTGGAACCTGTTTGCGGTGCTGTTGGTGGATGGCTTGAAAATAAAAAAGAGCGACAGTACCAGTCCCAGAAAAACTCCCAGAAAAATAATTACAGAAAAGCCATCTATGTTAACGGTAGTGTTCATGAATCAAAATTAATAAAAACTGTGTCAACACATGCACCATATTTTCAGCTCTCAACCCTGCCGTGCATTAACAGGTCAAGTGCTTCCCTGAATGATCCGGCCGGAATTATCTTTCCGGTGTTGACGAAGAATATCTCATCAGCGTTCTCTATTGTATTCAGGCGATGAGCAATAATGACCTTCGTTGTTGAATCCGGAAGGTCTTTCAGAATTGCTTCGAGCTGCTGTTCCGTTACAGTGTCGATATTGGCTGTAGCTTCATCAAGTATGAGAAGTTCAGGTTTGCGCAGTATTGCCCTCACAAAGGCGATTATTTGCTTCTGACCAAGGCTGATTCCTTCACCGGAAGACTGAACGGGTGAATCCAGTCCTTTGTCGAATCTTTTAATCAGGCTTGTGAGATTGGTATCCTCCAGTGCGTTTTCCATCTGTTCTGTTGTAAGTCCCGAACACTCCGGATTGCCATACAATATATTGTCACGGACGGTACCTGAGAACAACAGTGGATCCTGCAGTATAAACCCAATCTTCGATGACCTTTCGCATGGAGTATACGACCTGATATCCCTGCCATCCAGAAGTATTGTACCTTCAGATGCATCATACAGCCTTGCAATCAGGGAAGCGGTTGTTGTCTTGCCTCCGCCGGTCGGACCTACGAAAGCATAAGTCCTGCCTCTCTGCAGGTCGAAGCTTACATTGTGCAGTACTTCTTTTCCATCGGGATAGGAAAAAGAAACATCATGGAAATGAATAAATGATGTGCTTTTAACTTTCCCGGTATCCTTTATCAATAAAAGATTATTTCCAAACGACAGGAGATGTGAGATCCTGTCCCATGCTGCCAGCGCCAGTTGAAAGTTTGCCCAGAGTGCAGCAATCTGCCGCAGGGGATTATAGAAATTTGAGATATATGCAATGAAGCTTATCAGCAGGCCTATCGTAAAATTTTCTTTGATAATGAGCCATATACCCATTGTCAGCACTATCAGCTGCCCGGCATTTGCTGCAAAGGTATAGACAGGTGACAGGGTATTGTTTGCAATGCCGGCATGCACAGATCTTTTATAGTTTTCCTCGTTCACCTTAGCAAAACGCTTGCGGAAATAGTCGCGCCTGTTAAAGGCGACAACAACTTTAAAGTTTGCCAGGCTCTCCTGGATCTCGGCCGACAGGGTGCCGAGGCTTTTCAGGCTCTCTTCATTCTTTTTCCTGATCCATGGAGAAATGCTTGTTGTCAATATCCACAGTAATATCGCAGGCGATAGAGCTGCAAGCCCAAGGGGCAGGTTAATCACAAGCAGGATGATCCCCGCACCGGTCATGGTTATCAGACCGCCAATAAACTGCATAAGCGACTGGGAAAAGAACTGGTTTACCTTATCAGTATCATTGTTGATCCTCGATATCAGGTCACCTGCCTTGTTCTGATTGAAAAAATCAAGAGGGAGTTCCTGGAGTTTGCCGAAAACGGAATTCCGAAGACTGAAGAGCATACGCTGACCTATTCCACCCATCATGCGCATCTGTATGTAATTGACAATAAATGCCGTTATATACATTACAAGCAGGATTCCTGCGAAGTGAAGCACTCCCTGGTAATTTTTTGCCTGGACATAATTGTCAATAGTGTAGCCAACAAGATACGGACCCAGGAGGCTTAATCCCGCATTCAGGAAGATTGCCGCAAAAGCAATAATAAAATTCCGGCGCTCACCGCTGATTATACCTATAAGTTTCCTCAGGGAGGCGATTACCGGGAGTTTCCCGTCCGTGGTTTCCGAGGGACTGTTCAGATTATAATTCATAATGATGGGTGCTTCGCTGTGAATTGTAAATCTGAATGTATTCAGGTGAACTATCCATTAAATCCTTATGTTTCCCGGAAGCTATTATTTCACCTTCCATCAATAGGATTATCTGGTCAAAATGTCTTACCGGTGCAATTTTCTGGGTAATTGAGAGCAGAGTCATCCCGGGGTAATTATTCCGGATATTGCAAACTATTTTATTCTCAGTTTGCCTGTCGACCCTTGACGTGAAGTCGTCGAGCAGAAGTATTTTCGGGTTTATTGCAAGTGCGCGTGCAAGCATTATCCGTTGTTTCTGCCCGCCCGAGAGACTTGTTCCGCGCTCTGCAACTATTGTGTCAAGCTTATCCGGGAGTGATTCAATAAAATCCTTCAATTCGGCCGTTTCGATGGCTTTCTTCAGCGATTCCTCAGTCACGATGTCACTGAAGGCAATATTTTCCTTCAGGGTCAGGTTGAAGATCACACTGTCCTGAAAGACGAAACCTATCTGACGGTGGAATACCTCCCTTGTATAATTTTCGATTGAGATATTGTCGATTTCCAGACTGCCGGAATCAGGAGAAATAATACCAGAAAGAAGGAGAAGCAACTGACTCTTTCCAGCTGCAGTAGGGCCTATTATGGCATTGTTGGTTCCGGCTTTCACGGAAAAGGAGATATTTTTCAGGACTGGCTTATTCCCGTAGCTCAGCGAAACGTCTTTCAGCGATATATCTCCCCTGATTACGGAACTTACTGTCCCGCTTTCTGCCGGAGGGGGTTCATCAATAACCAACTTTATCCTTCCGTATGATGCAGTTGCTGAAGCGATTATATTGCTCATGAAACCGATCATCATAACCGGGAAGATCAGCATTGCAAGATAGCTGTTGAAAGCCGCAAAGTTTCCGAGAGAAAGCGATCCGGCCACGACGAAATGGCCTCCGAGAGCCAGGATTATAACAACAGCGATGTTGGATACGAACATGATAATTGGTACAAGTGCGGAAAACAGCCTCACTATCGTTAAGCCAAGGTCGCGTGATTCCATGTTTTTTTCAAGGAATTTCTGGCTTTCAGGTTGTTGGGAGTTAAGAACCCTTATGAGAGCAGCGCCAAGGATGCTTTCGTTGATAATCCTGTTAAGGGCGTCTATTACTTCCCTGCTTTTTCTGAAGATCACCCTTACTTTCCGGAATACAATGACAAAAGCCGTGGCAATTACGGGTACTATGACAAGGACTGCCAGGGCAAGCTTCCAGTTTATCAGTATCAGCAGCACAGATGCGCCGATAATGACAAAAATGGACGAGATTATTGTTACAAACGCCTGTGCCACAAACATTTTTACCGAGTCCATATCAGAGGTCAGGTTTGTCAGAAGCTTTGACGGGTTTGACTTTATTATAAAAGAGTAGGTCTGATCGGACAGTTTTTCAGCAAGGCTTTTGCGCAGATCCCTTGCAACTCTCTCAGCTGTAATTGTCTGTACCACACCCTGCAGGAAGGTGAAGACAAATATCCCCGTAGCGGCAGCCAGGAACTCGGTAATAACTATACCGGCTTTGAAGCTGCCGGCAGAAAAAGCATCAATGGCCCGTGCGATTATTTTGGGGATGAGGAGGTTGATGGCGCTGCCTGACAGTGCCATGATAATTAATATGATTATGATTCCCCGGTAAGGTCCGAGCACACTGAACAATCCGGTTTTGGTTCCGGTGCCAGTCACAGGTCTGTTTCCGGATCGGTTCATCCTTATTTAAAATGTTACGGGGACAAACTTAAGTAACATACTATTAACGCTAAGGCAAAATGAAAAAAGAGTGAGAACACTCGCTCTCGCTCACGCTCTCGCTCTTTCCTTGTGGTGCCACCAGGAATCGAACCGGGGACACACGGATTTTCAGTCCGTTGCTCTACCGACTGAGCTATGGCACCAGATTTTCGGTTTGCAAATATAAACCTCAAAACCATAAGAGCAAAACTTTGAGTAAAAAATTTGTGTTTGGATTCAAATTAGCGTTATGGTACATTTGCATCCTCATTATTAGCTGAAAATGAATCTTCTCTTCCATACACTTGACAACGGAATCAGGCTTGTTCACCACCCTCTGCCGGGAATAGTTGCCTACTGCGGACTGGTTATCAATACCGGATCGCGCGATGAGGTGGCTGCCGAACAGGGAATGGCTCACTTCATCGAACATATGCTCTTCAAGGGCACCAGAAAAAGAAAAGCCTACTATGTCCTCAGCCGCCTTGAGGACGTCGGCGGAGAACTGAATGCCTATACTACCAAGGAAGAAACAGCCGTCTTTGCCTCCTTTCTGAAAGATGACTACGACAGGGCGATTGAAATACTTCACGACATTACTTTCAATTCTGTCCTGCCCGAAAAAGAGATCGAAAAGGAAAAAGATGTTGTTATCGAAGAAATAAACTCGTACCTCGATAATCCGGCTGAACTCATTTTCGATGATTTCGAGGAACTTATCTTTGCAGGCCAGTCTATCGGCCATAACATTCTCGGCACCCCGGAAACTGTTAAATCCTTCACTCAACAAAGTCTTCTCGATTTCATTTCAAGGAATTACAATACCGATCAGATAGTCTTTTGCTCGGCTGGAAATATCTCCGATGACAAGATGATCCGCCTCTTCAAAAAATACTTTGAGAATGTGCCGGCAAACATCCGGGCTTCGAAGGATCCGGCTGAGTATTCGTATAATCCCTGTTCAGTGACAAAGAAGATGAATACCTTTCAGAATCACTGCATAATAGGAAATGTTGCATATAACCTCAAGGATGAACGGCGTCTGGGAATGTTCCTCCTGAACAATATCCTGGGCGGTCAGGGTCTGAACTCGAGGCTTAATCTCTCGCTCAGGGAAAAGAACGGACTGGCCTATAATGTTGAATCATCCTACAATCCCTACTGGGATACAGGAGCTTTTTCAATCTACTTCGGGACTGAAAGCAATCATCTCAACAGAAGTATAAAGGTTGCAATGGCAGAACTTGCCAGGCTCAGAACAGAAAAACTTGGAATCGTCCAGCTGAGCAAGGCAAAAAGCCAGATCAAGGGCTATCTGGCCAGGGGGTACGAAAACCACGAAAGCCTTATGCTGAGTCTGGGTAAGAGCCTTCTGATATTCAACAAGATCGAAATACTCGAGGATACATACAAAAAGATTGACAGAATAACATCGTCAGAGCTGATGGAAATGGCAAATGAGGTTTTCGATCCTGCAAGATTATCCACACTTATTTACAAATAGCCATGGACCGCGACCTGGAAAAGTACATCCTCGACCACAGCACACCAGAGGATGAGGTGCTGGAGGATCTGTTCAGGCAGACACACATCCGCTTCGTCAACCCCAATATGTCGTGCGGCCACCTGCAGGGCAAATTCCTTGAGATGATCTCCCGGATGATCAGCCCGGAATGCATCCTCGAAATAGGAACGTTCACCGGGTACTCAGCAATATGCCTTGCAAGAGGCCTGAAACCCGGAGGAGTTCTGATAACTGTCGAACCCAATGACGAGCTTGCAGAGTTCACCGGTCAGTACCTCAGAAAGGCCGGAGTGGATGACAGGATAATCAGGATCACCGGCCGTATCCAGGATGTCATTGGGGAAATTGAAAGGCAGCCCGACCTTGTTTATATCGACGGAGATAAAAGGGAGTATTGCGATTACTTCAGGATTGTAATTGAAAAAGTGAAGCCCGGCGGCTACATAATTGCCGACAATGTACTGTGGGGAGGCAAGATCCATGAGTCTGACACGAAGGATCAGCAAACCAGGGGCATCATCGGATTCAACGACATGATGCGAGGGCAGGAGAATCTCGAGAACATAATCCTGCCGGTGAGGGATGGCTTAATGCTGATAAGGAAGAAATACTGATTTTTCATTCCTGATTGTCCGGAAATTACTTCATAGTGGTACAATTTTTGAACATCAGGGTTAAATACTAATTGTCATGAACAGAATCGTATTAACCCTGGCAATATCGTTTTTAGTTTCAGCAGCATATTCCCAGGAAACAAAAACCGATATTCTTCAGGATCTCGAAAAGACAAGGTCAGCGGTTGAAACAACTGCATCGACTGCCACATTAAAAGCTTCAAGCCGCCTCTTCAGGGACAAGGACGACCTCACGTCGGTGATAGTTGTAATACCCGAAGGTTCGCTTGTTGATCTGCTTCCGGGAGGCGACGAAACCTTTCTTCATGTAATGTTTGAAGGGAATGAAGGATTCATTTACTCATCCCATGCCACGATCAACCAGGCTCCTGTTGCCGTGTCTCCGGAAGTCAGGCAGCCTTCGCCGGTGCAAGCATCTGAAGCACAGTCGGCCCGGCCGGTATCCGGAAAGGTTACAAGCAGGTATGAGTATCTCGAACAACAGTACGGTCCGAATGCTGCCAGGAAAATCTCACAGAGAAAAATCTGGAAGGGTATGAATCCTGAGATGGTAAAAGACAGCTGGGGCTCGCCCAGGAAGATAAACCGGATAATAAACGACAACACCGTGAGGGAAGAATGGACCTACAGCAAGACCACTCTGTATTTCCAGAACAGCACCCTGAGGGACTGGGGTCCTGCTAAAGATTAAATTGATTTCATTTTTTGCAGATCAAAAAAAAATCTTATTTTTGCCCGTGAATTCGCGGGAGTAGCTCAGTTGGTAGAGCACGACCTTGCCAAGGTCGGGGTCGCGGGTTCGAGTCCCGTCTCCCGCTCACATAAAACCGCTTCGGTCTTCCGAGGCGGTTTTATTTTCTGTGCCTTTCGCCTCTTCGCCTCTTCGCCTTTTGCCTCACACCTCACGCCTCACCCCTCACACCTGCTCTTCTCACATCCACGGATCAAAATCCTCCGGTACCCTCACCAGTCTGGGAGAATCTTTATCCCCAAAGACAAGATAGGTTTGATCTCCTTCATAATTCAGATAAATACGGTCGCTTGTAAGAGTTGACTCTCTTATCTGGGCAAAAGTCTCGGATTTAAGGTTCCTGTTTATGTTGCTTTTGTACACAATCCTTACTTCCCTTATTTTATGGGCTGATTCGGCAATGAACTTTCCCGATTCGGGGTAAGCGGCATACCCTGTAAGAGTACGTCCTTTAATTACGACCTTCATCCACAGTTCAGCTTCCGGACCGGTAAAGACCCAGGTGCCCTGCAACGAATCAATAAACGATGTCTTGCCGGATTTGCTCTGACAAAAAGCATTTGAATAATAGCAGATCAGAAATACAATTATTACGAGCAGGAATTTCTTCACATTATGTCTGTTTAAGTTTAACGGTTATGTTGACCAGCCGTAGAAGCATTAATGATTTTTGATTATAAAGTTTCCGAAATCAGGGCCTGATAAATATATTGCTTTGGGCCGGAAGCCTCAGGTCCCTGCAGTGGTAATTTATTCACATCCTGATGAAGTTTTTAACCTGGGCGGAGATATTTTTAACAGGAAAGGCATTGTTCATTTTACCCGGGTTGAATTATAAAACCAGTGAATAAGGTGAAAATCGTTAATTTAATCTTCAATAAATTATATTTTTCGTAATTTCGTTTCACAAAATCCAATACAAATTAAATCTCCATCGATGAAAAAGTCATTTTACATTTTCCTGCTTCTGGCAGCGGGCATCATGATTTCCTGTTCGGGGAAAAAGAATGATGCAGGTTTTACTGTGCCATTTGAGAAGTATGCCCTGCCTAACGGACTTACTGTTATCCTTCACGAGGACAAGTCAGATCCTATTGCGGCTGTTGCCGTAGTCTACCATGTGGGCTCGAGCCGTGAAGTGCCCGGCAAGACGGGTTTTGCACATCTTTTCGAACATATGATGTTCCAGAAGTCGGAGAATGTCGGGGAAGATCAGCTTTTCAGGCTTATTCAGGGAGCAGGAGGGGAACTCAACGGAGGAACTAGTTTCGATAATACAGTTTACTATGAGGTGATACCAAAAAATGCTCTTGAAATGGCATTATGGCTGGAATCCGACAGGATGGGTTACCTTGAAAATACTGTAACAAAGCCTGCCTTCGCCAACCAGCAAAATGTTGTGATGAACGAAAAGCGTCAGAGCGTCGACAATGCCCCTTACGGACATAATGAAGCTCTGATCCTGGCAAAAGTGTTTCCCAAGGGTCACCCTTACAGCTGGGATGTTATTGGTGAAATGGAGGATCTGATGAATGCCACTGTTGAGGATGTGAAGGCTTTTCATAGCAAATTCTACGCACCTAATAATGCAACCCTGGTTGTTGCAGGTGACATAAACAAGGATGAAGTGAAGGCGATGGTCGAAAAGTACTTTGGCGAGATCCCTGCAGGTGAGCCGATAGAGAAAAGGACTCCGATGCCCACGTCAGTTTCATCAACTGTAAAACTTTATCACGAGGATAATTTTGCAAGGGCGCCGAGGCTGACAATGGTCTTCCCGGCTCCCGAACAATTCTCAAAGGACGCTTATGCCCTCGATTACCTGGGACAACTTCTGTCGAACGGCAAAAAGACTCCATTGTACAAGGTTCTTGTCAAGGACAAGAAATTAACTTCAGGAGTAAATGCATATAATATGTCTCTGGAGCTTGCAGGCACTTTCGAGATTTCTGTAACAGCCAATCCTGGGGTGAACCTTACTGAAGTTGAAAAAGCGATTTTTGAAGCTTTCGAAATGTTCGAAAAGGAAGGATTCACAGAGGAAGACCTGACAGCACTGAAAGCCCGTAACGAGACAGGTTTCTACAACAACTTCAGCAGTATTCTGAGCAAATCATTCACACTCGGTCAGTATCAGATGTTCAAGGATGATCCTTCTTTTTATGCTCAGGATTTTGCAGGTCAGCAGTCTGTTACATCTGAAGAGATCAGGAACGCATTTCAGAAATATATCAAGGGCAAGAACTATGTCATGACAAGTTTTGTCCCGAAGGGGGAAGTCAATCTGATTGCCGAAGGTTCTGTCGATGCAGGCATCGTTGAAGAAGACCTTTCAAAGGCAGCAGAAATCACCCTGACAGCCGCTTCAGAAGAACCGGTTATAAAAACCCCGACCAAGATCGACCGGTCTGTTCAGCCACCTCTGGGTCCTGATCCTGAAGTTACTCTTCCGTCAGTATGGACGGGTTCTCTGGGTAACGGAATGAAGCTTTATGGAATCAGCTACAATGAACTGCCGCTCCTGCAGTACTCAATCATTATTACAGGCGGCCACCTGCTTGATCCGCTCGATAAGGCCGGACTGGCAAGTCTTACCGCATCCCTTATGAATGAAGGGACCGCAAATAAGACACCCGAAGAACTTGAGGATGCGATACGGCTGCTCGGCTCCAGTATCTCGTTTTACGGAAGCACCGAGAACATAACGGTGAGGGTCAGCACTCTTGCCCGCAATTTTGAAAAGACACTGGCTCTTGTTGAAGAAATGCTTTTTGAACCCCGCTGGGATGAGGAGCAGTTCGGTCTGGCAAAGAGCAGGGTAATAAACAACCTTAAGAGAAACAAGGCCAATCCCAGTTATCTGGCTTCGAACACCCTTAACGGTCTGATCTTCGGCGAGGGCAATATCCTGGCTGTGGAAACAGCAGGAACTGAAGAATCGGTAGGATCGATAACCATCGATGATCTTAAGGATTTCTACAGCAGGAATTTTTCACCTTCCCTCGCTAAATTTATTGTGGCCGGCGATATTGATCAGCCGAGGGTTGAAGCAGCACTTGCATCCCTGAATGAAAAATGGCAGCCTAAGGATGTTAGTCTTCCAGAGATGAAGGTTCCTGAATCTCCTGAAAAGTCGCAGATATATTTTGTTGACGTGCCAGGGGCCAAGCAGTCGGTTATTTACATCGGTGCGCCCTCAATTGCCCGGACAAATCCTGATTACTATCCGGCCTATGTTACCAACTATAAGCTGGGCGGATCGTTCAACGGGATCTTCAATCTTATCCTGCGTGAGGAAAAAGGATTCACCTACGGAGCAAGATCTAATTTCAGCGGTGCAAATAATTACGGATCCTTTATGGCAACCTCGATG
Source organism: Bacteroidales bacterium (assembly GCA_034004115.1). Lineage (GTDB taxonomy): Bacteria > Bacteroidota > Bacteroidia > Bacteroidales > VadinHA17 > LD21. The sequence continues at coordinate 24,080 of JAVEXG010000039.1, forward strand.
GTAAGCACAAATTCAACCCTTGAGTCGGTTAATATTTTCAAGACCGAGATGGAGAAGTACCGTAAGGAAATACCCCAGGAGTATGTTGACTTTACGAAATCGGCCCTTCTGAAAGGAAATGCCAGGAGTTTTGAAACCCTTGGCGGCCTTCTTAATATGCTGAATAATATGGCAATGTATGATCTGCCTGCCGATTATATAAAGAAAGAGGAAGCTTTTGTTAAGGAATTAACAACAGACAAGATACTTGAACTGGCAAACAAATATATTGATCCTGCCAGGATGTATTATGTAGTGGCCGGTGATGCAGCGACACAGCTAAAGGCGCTTGAAAAGGTCGGACTTGGCAAGCCGGTGCTTGTAAAGAATTAATTGCTATTTTTGCACAGACCATCTGAAGTAATAAGACCTGCACGACTTGCAAGACTTGCACGACTTATAAAAAGGAGCCCGGATGGTGGAATGGTAGACACGCAGGACTTAAAATCCTGTGGCCATTAAGGCTGTGCGGGTTCAAGTCCCGCTCCGGGTACCAAATGGCACAAGAGGTCAAAATCGACCTCTTGTCTTTTTTATTGCCTTCTGAAAATCTCACTAAATGAAGGAATGAGAGAAACCGATTTTAATGATCGAGGTTAAAACTTTTAATTCTGAAATTCTAAGGTAACTTAGTCCCTCAAGCAGCCTATCGGAACTACCAGCACACCATCCGGCCGCTTGTATGCAACCTGGCCGCCTGTTAGTATCATAAGAAAAGATGGTTGGTTCATCTTCTCAGAATCAACCTTATGACTGAGTTTAATCAGGTTGGCCGCAGCTTCTTCAATCTCTTTATTTCCCAGTTTTACCTCAACAGGAGCCCACCGGCCATCATTAAGTTTAATGATCAGATCGGATTCAAGTTCTGATTTATCCCGATAGTGAAATACTACTCCATCATTAGCTTGCGAATATATTCTCAAATCACGTGTGCACAATGATTCAAATAAGAAACCAAATGTCTTGAAATCACGTAATATCCCTGTTGCATTTGTGCGCAAGGCAGCTGTTGCTAATGAGGGATCAACAAATTGGC
>JAVEXG010000040.1:0-24980 GCA_034004115.1 Bacteroidales bacterium
TTGTAGAAGATGCCGGCTTCAAAACCCGACCAGAATGATCTTTCGCCGCCGGCGTAGGAGATACCGCTGTTAATAATCCAGGGAGACTGACCTGCCATTTCGCGCACCCTGCTTATCTTCTGTCCCGTGCGTGAATTTTCAATCCGTGAGAAATATTCCGTAAGGCTAAGTTCAATCCCTGACTCTATTACCGATATGTTGGATGTGAAGCTGAATTTCTCAAGGGCTGCTGTAAGGCTGCCAAGATTCTGGCGAACCTCAAGCTCAACGCCGAGAACCTGACCGTCCCCGACATTCCTGGGCTGGAAGGTGCCTGTCTGTGTGGCGTACTGGACCACCTCTATCGGTTTGTTGAAGTATTTGTAGAATCCGCTTAGCGACAGCATCTGGCCGTCTCTCCGGTACAGCTCCCACCTGAGATCGATATTGTGGATATCAGAGCTCTCCAGGGCGCCGTTCCAGTACTCCCTGCCGGCATTATCATCAGCATCCCGGAACATGCCGCCTACAAATGTTCTTCCGCTTATAGGATCGGCAATCTCGGCAAACGACAGTTCCTTGAACGAAGGCCTTGCAATTGTACGGGCATACGAAGCCCTCAGGTTCTGACTTTCATTGAGCTTATATATAAGGTTGACAGAGGGAAAGATTCCGATATCATCGAGAACCCTGTCGTTATTCAGTACTATGGATCCAAGCTGATTCTGCCCGGTGTATTTCTGTGTGAATTTTTCAACCCTCACGCCGGCTATTAGTCTCAGCCCCCTGAACAGGGTCAGTTCAGTCGAAACATAACCTGCCCCGTTGTTTGAACTGGCTGAGAATTGGTTTGGATTCGACGGCAGGAATCCGGCTTCATAGGTTGTTCCGCTGCCATAGTCGGTTCCGTTCAGCGGCCAGATGTTTTCAGACCTGAACAACTCATCGGGATCACCTGTCAGTGGCACGTTCCTTATGTTTAACATGAATTTCCTTATCATGAAGTCGCGTTCCTTGAATGTGTACGCTCCTCCGAAACTTAGTCTTGCAGTCTCGCCATTGAATCTGAATTCCTTCGTTGCATGCACAACTCCGGCGAGATTGTTCTCCGAAAGCGTCCTCCATATCCTTTCAGGAAATCCCGATTCGGTATTAATAAGGTAATTATTCGTACTTCCTTCAACATAGCGTACGAAACGTGCATCGGGATCCTCAATTTTTGAGAATGTGGGTGAGAGCTTCCAGACAAGATCCCATTGGCCATTTTTGAATGTGTGTTTACCGTCGAACAGGATGTTTGTCAGGGAACGCTGGCTGTATTCCAGGTTATGCTGGTATCCCGAGAAAACGCTTCCCTGATCGGATCCCTCATAATCAAAAACCCCTGCTTTCGATTCTCCGTTCTGAAGGTGAATGATGTTGAGACGGTATTTTGAGTTGGTTGTTTTCACTGCAAATCCGGCCAACCCGCTGAGCAGCACACTGCTGACACCGAAATTTCCTTTCTGGAATTCTCTCACTTCCAGTTCATTTACGTTGGGATCACTTGCCAGCCCGTAACGGCCATATTCCGCATCCTGGTAAAATTCGGTGTTGTTCCTGTACGAAAAACCGACGTTGTAACCGAGAGTAACCTTTTTTAAAGGTATCTGGTTGCCGAAGGTTGCACCTGCATTGTAATCGATGAAACTACGCTGTTTTATGGCAGCCATGTCGGGATTGAAACTGTGAAGGACATCGCGGTACCTTTCTGCCTGATCTCCCTGCGGATTTCCTATCACGGAGGCGAAGAAGGGAAGATTGTCGGTTGCTGGTATTGCCCTGCTGCCGTCATCGAATCCGAGGAAATCGGTCTTGCTGCCTTTATAGGTCAGATAGTCGTTCTTGAAATGATAATCGGGATTGTAGCTTGTTCCGATGCTTAGGTTCCCCTTTTTCTCATCCGGGAAATCCCTGAGAGCTATATCAATAATTCCGCCTGTGAAATCGGCCGGCAGCTCGGCGCTGAACGATTTGTGAACTATGATATTGTCGATAAGGTTTGTGGGGAAAATGTCCATCTGCATGGTGTTGCGGTCGGGATCGAGCCCCGGTATGTCAACACCGTTAAGGATTGTTTTTGTGTAGCGGTCGCCCAGACCTCTTACAAAAACATACCTGCCGCCCTCAACTGAAACACCGGGCACCCTTTTCATCGAGGCTGCTGCATCCGAGTCACCCATCTTCCTGAAGTTGGCCGACGAGATTCCGTCGACAAGGTTTGGCGACTCCATTTTTATCGCCATGACGGTGTTTTCGGTGTTCCTCTTCATCTCGGCGCTCACGGTCACTTCCGAGAGCCCGAAGGTTGCTGATTTTAAAAGCAGGTTTTGGAGAAGGGTGACATTGCCGGCTGTAACTTTTACATCATTTATCGATTGTGTCTCGTATGAGACAAACGAAAACCGGATATTATATACACCAGGCTCAGCGGACAGATTGAATTTCCCGTCCAGATCCGTCAGCATGCCTTTTGTGGTGCCTTCAGCTACAACAGTTACACCTATAAGAGGTTCTCCGGTTGATTCGTCTGATACTGAGCCTCGTATAATTCCGTTCTGACTATAGGTTTCGATGAAGAAACACATCAGAACTGTAAACAGCATTAAGATTTTTTTAAGACGCATAATTGATTGGTTATTGATAAGATAAAATCCGCAGGCTGTTTGGCCTGCGGATGTTGCATGATTTTATTTTAAAAGTTGTTGAGTGAGCCGGAAACTGCGGTCCACGACCAACCCAGGAATACATCCGGGTTCGCACCCTTTGTGTTTGCTCCTGCTGCTACGGCTGTCGCGAAGGCATCACTTCCACCCTTGAAGAAATCCGTAAGATTTGAACCCGCCGGAATGGTTGCCTGCAGATTTGAGAATGTACAGGCATACGCTGTCGGGAGTTCATCAAAATCCTGTCCTGCCTTAAGTCCGAAGAAATAAATTCCGTCCATATCGACGTCTGAGTTCGGATCGAGGTCAACAAGGCCCTGAGCATCACCGGCATAGCATGATCCGTTTTTCAGTATGTGCTTTGCGGCCATTGTTCCTTCCGGACCGTCAAGCTCAAGGCATTCGTCACCGGGATTTATGATTATGAAGTTGTCGAGAGTTCCTCCCCACGACTGGTCAGTGTCGATAGCATCGTCGCCGGTATTCCAGACAACCGCATTCTTTACATTAACAGTTCCTCCAAACCACTCAATGCCGTCATCCTGGTTGGAGACAATTTCCACGTGTTCAATGACAGTCCCGGTGCCTACGCCGCCAAGTGTAAGTCCGTTTATTTCGTTTCCTTCACCGATGTTTGCACCGCCGTGACGAATTGAAACATACCTGAGAATACCTGAATTGTCAGCCGGATCGGTGCCTCCGTAAAGGCCGTTAAGGTCCGAAGCAGGGATACCCTCGATCTGCATTGCTTCGGCTTCGGCTGAGATCGGAGCTCTTCCAAGTATCAGGAGTCCGCCCCACAACCCATTCATTGTAGGAGCAAGGTTGGGACTTGCAATCTCACCGGGAATTATATTGTCTGAAACGGATGTGAATATAATAGGTGATGTAGCCGTGCCTTCAGCCATTATTTTAGCACCGCGGGCAATCAGAAGAGCGGTGGCATTGGCCTCCGAACCTTCACGTCCCTTGACGACAACTCCGGGCTGAATTGTAAGAGTGACTCCGGATACTACCGTTATGCGGCCTTCGAGAATATATATGTTGCCTGTGGTCCACGCGGTGTTTGCAGTAATGTTCTGTGCAACTGAGATAACGGGAACACCCTCTATTGTAAGCACCGCAGTGGCGATTACAATCTGGCTGTCGTTATCAGTAAGTGCCAGAGTCACCGATCCGGAGCCTGTGTCCGTTCCGGCAGTGAATGTTACTACAATTGTTCCTGACTCGGCTCCCGCGCTGCCATCGTTCTTTATTTGAGCCTCACCACCTGTCGCGCTGACAGAGGCTGATTTGAATCCTGCCATGGCATTGAAGCTGAAACTCAGGTCAACCGTTTCGTTTATCTCCACGGAAGTGCTCTGTGGAGCGGTTATTACAGGCGGATCATTTTCCTTCCTGCAGCCTGCGAGGATGATTGTAAATAAAGCGATAATGGTTAAGTACTTTTTCATAATTCAGGTTTATTGGTTCTGCAATTTTTTTTCTCTTTACTTTCTGCGGCAAAAGTATGGCCGGGATAATTCAGGACGGTTAAGGATTGATTAAGGTTTTGTTACAAATGAAACCATGGTTGATATCACGACCGGAGATGTCTTTTCTTAAAAAAATATATCGCCCCATACGGGGCTCTGCGGTCAGGGGTTGCCATTAAGGACGGGCTGCGCCCATCCCTAAATCATTATTCGGCCTACGGCCTTATCCTGCACGGATCACAACCCCAGCCCCTGTGGGAGGCAATGATTCTGAGCAGGTCCCGTGACATTTTAAAGCAATAACCCGGTTCCGACAGTCCCGTAGGTACGCAATGGTACCGAGCAGGCAGCGAAACGTTTTGCAGAAATCGGCATGTTCCGATAGTACCGTAGGGGCGCCATGATTTAGAGCAGGCGCCACAACGTTTTGCAGAAATCATCACGTTCAAGCAGTCCCGTCAGGGGCGCCATGATTTAGGGCGGGGCAACGCCCCGTTTGGCAGTCCACACAACCCGTGAAGCCCCGTATGGGGCGAAATGGTTTTATGAAGGGTAACGTCCTGCTTAGCCTCTCGCCAACCATCGCTGTTGATAATTATTGACGTATGGTTAAATTCATAGGCAGACAGCAGCCTCCATGAATATGAAATTCATAACTTGCGATTTATTTCAATTTTAATATGACCAGGAGATTATTAATCACAGCCATTTTGCCGGTTCTGTTTGTCGGGGTGCTTAACTCACAGACAATCATTAATCCCAACTATTCACTAAAGAGTCACGAGACACTCAGGATAATTAAAATTGAACTTAAGCCTGAAGCAGCGATCTTCTATATGAGTATCGAAAACAGGATAGAGAACGGTACTTTCTGCGCCGACAGGAATATAAGCCTGATCTACCCCGACGGTAAGAAGAGTAAACTGATTTCTGCTTCCGACATACCGGTTTGTCCCGATTCACATATTTTCAAATCACCCGGTGAGAAGCTCGATTTCGTGCTTACCTTCCCGCAGGTTGCCAGGGGTGTCGGATGGGTCGACCTGGTCGAGGAATGCAATGAAAACTGCTTTTCGTTCTATGGAATTGCACTTGAGACTGATCTGAATGAACGGATAGACAATGCCTTCAGGCTGGCAGAAAACGATGAGACACCCAAAGCCCTGGCCAGCTTCATAGCACTTGCTGACGAGCTGCACGCGGATAATCACGGAATTCTGGGATTGCTCTATATCAACATCATCAAGCTTGCAGCAGCAGATGGCGACTACAAAAAAGCCGGCGAGTGGTACCGGAAATTCAAGTCATCCGATGCCCCCAGAGTGGAAGATTATCTGAAGCACCTTAACGATCAGGGGATAAGGTATTGAGACGGAAGACGGAAGACAGAAGAAAGAAGAGGCGAGTGGGAGAAGGGGAGAAGGGGAGAAGGGGAGACACAGGCAACCTGTACCCCTGTGCCCTGAGCAAAAAAAAAGTGCCCTCTTCAGGCACCTTTTCTTATGTCTTATAATTCTGTTTTCAGAAGCTAAAATCGAGTCCGACACCGAATACAAGCGTGTTTTTCTTGTATGTTTCGGTTGGCATCAGGTTAACGCCTCCGAGGTAATGATTGATCTTGACGCTGTCGTCCATGTACTTGGTGTATGATACGCCGAGGTTAAGCTTCACATTGTCGCTGAAAGCAAAAGCGCCGCCGGCTCCGACCGTATGTGTTGAAAGCCCGTAGGTGAGGTCGCTCTGATAAAGGCTGTTGACTCCCTGATTGGCAAATGAATACCCTGCGCTTGCTGCAAGCCTTTCAGTAACATTGATCTCAGCTCCAGCCTGAATCGACAAACCGTTATTCGCTATTATTTTATCGTTTTCGATAGGGACCAGATAATCCGTTGAGTTCTCAGGTGTCAGATCGACAAAATGGCCGTAGTCAGATGCTGTGTCAAAATAATAATTTGCACCGGCGTTAAAACTGAACAACGGGAATCTGATCTCAGCTCCGACAGCAAGCATGGCAGGCATGTCGTTTCTTATCTTGGCGCCATTCGGGAACCTGGTGATCGGTTTGGTGGGATCTTCGCCCAGATAACCGGTGGTCAGGTCTTTGGTTGTTTTGTTTGTAAGCTCAAGCTTGGTGGCCATTTCATACTTAACTGCAATGTTGAAGTTCTCACTGGGTGAGATATTGACGCTGAAGAAAGGAGCAATTCCTGAACCTGACTGCTCAACTTCAGCTTCCTGATCTTCAAGCAGAGATGCTTTATTGCCGTAAATCCTTGCTGCTCCGTAGAAATTGGCCTGGCTCTGGGCTATTGTGAGGGCGGCTGCGTCGGGAATGCCAAGGCTGGTCAGGCCGCCGACAATGGCGTTCCTCATTGCCTCAGTAATTACCTCTGCCTGTAAAAGTGCATCTGCAGTAAATCCTCCAAGGTTATTGTTTATAAGCTGATCGAGTGAGGCGCCTCCTTCCTGTGCTGTGGCTGAAATCTCGCCGATGACATCTGCTGCATCAACCCATCCGCCAACTGTATTCACCTGGACATCCCTCAGGTAACCTTCATAGGTGTTCTTTGCAGTGACATATCTTGCACCTGCTGCAACCGACAGCCAGTCGTTTACCTTATATGATACTGCTCCCTGAAATCCGAGGAAGGTTGATGTTCCCTCGAAATTAATGTCCATCCTGTATCCTGTTACACCATAGGGTGAATTGGCAAGTGAGGGAACCAGGTCCGACTGACTCATCTCAAATGAAGGAAGACCATCCTCATAGAGTGCTCCACCGCCGCCACCGATTGGCATGAATCCTACTGAGAAGGCTATCCTTTCCAGCTTGTAGGCTGCATAAATAGAAGGGAAGAATGGAGCAGTTACAGAACCCTCGTAAGTGCCTGAATTCAGGTAAGGGTAAGTGCTTTCTATTGTTCTTTTCTGAAATACTGTCTGATTGTTGAGAGAAAAATGGAATCCGTTATCCATCATCATTAATCCTGCCGGATTGTAGTAAACTGCATCGGCTTTTATTGATGCATTCCTTGAGGGCATCCTGGCCCAGGTTGCGCTCTGATTGGTATTGGTGACCAGTCCGCCGGCAAACAGAGTTCCGGAGACTAACGCTGCTGATACAAAAGTCAATAGTCTTCTCATAGGGTAAATTTTAAGTTTAAACTTGGGAATTGCCCGCTTCTTTAAGCAAGCATGGCTCATGTTCCCTTTTATCTGCGTTAATATTATTTTTGAACGGTTCAAAGAACAAATGAAGCGCAAATGTATGAAAATATTTGAATCATGCAAATAAGTCTAAAATACCATATTGATATCTAATCAATTGTGATGGATTTTAACCGCTGTTCGAAAATTGAGTTTCTTTTGCAGGTGCCTGATACATGAATTCGTATTACCCTTCATTGCCATATCCTGCAGGCTGTATCTTTCCCGAAAACCTGATACTGAAACTCCTCTGCGGCTGGATGTCGCCCGGCCTGCCCATGTATTCTGTGTTTGTTAAATTCTTAACAGCAAACGACAGAGTGAATTTTTCATTGAGCATGTACCCGATGTTACTGTCAATAGTTGCATAACCTTCGTTGTGTCGCGCCCAGTACCCACCGAAACCCGGCAGAATTGGAGTAGTAATGAACACTTCGTCAATATTGAGGATCTTCGACCTCAGATAGAGGCTGAGCCCGAAGCTTGCTCGTTTCCTTTGAGCGTCGAGGGAGACGATACCCGAGTGTTTTCTCCTGTATTTCAGGTAAGTGTCCGAATTCTGGTGGGTGTATTTGTTATATTCCACAGGATACATGAATGTGTAGCCTCCCGATAAGGCTGCACTGAGTTCCCCGAACTTCCTTGAAAGAAGCATTTCTGCCTCGAGCCCGTAGATTCTCGATTCTTTAACGTTTGTGGCCATGAACCCGAATCCTTCGGGATAAGCCCCGAACATATATTCAATCATATTTGAGTTCTGGATCAGGAAAGCCGAGAAATCAGCCTGTCCGGTTATATTTCCCAGCAGGATACCTTGCTTAATTCCTGCTTCGGTGCTCCATCCTGATTCAGAAAGGATGCCGGGGTTTGCTATTATTCTTATTGATCCGATTGTCGTTGCTGCAAATTTCTCGGCCATTGAGGGATAACGGTAACCCTGCCCGAATGAAGCCCTGAGGAAAGTCATTTCTGCAGCCCGCCAGTTCAGTCCGGCCCTGAGTATGGGGACGAGTTCGTTATCGGTGCCGTCGAGAGAATAATTTTCCAGTCTGACACCTGCCACAGCCTTGAGCCGGTCGAACGGCCTGACTTCAACCTGTGTGAAAGCAGCCATGTTAAATCCCGAGTGGTCACCGAAGAAATTTGATTTCACCACGCTGTAATTCTCTGTAAGGCCTGCGGTTAAATCAACAATCTCATGCAGCCTGTACCAGAGCTGGTATTCGGCATAAAGGGAATTGGCATCGCTGTTGTTCTGTTCACTTTCCGGAAGCCTGTTGAGGGTCGACTGGTACCTCAGCCTCAGATCATGCCTGAAACGCCCTGTTTTTTTGTACGAGATAAAGGGATCGACTGTAAGGAAAGTCCCGTTATACTCATTGGCTGTCGAAGGTGATTGCTTAAGCGCTCCGGTTTCGGCATTTTCCCACAGTACAAAATCTTTCTTGGCGTTTAATCCGGCATTCAGCGCAACACCGTAACCAAGGCCTTCAACCCGTGAACTGTTATGCTTTATCTTCAGGTTTGCCCTTGCAAGCTTCTCCCCGTTAAGCCTTCTGTATCCTTCGTCGATGAAGATATTGGCTCCGGCACCGATATCTGTATTCCCTTCTTTCCTGAGGTGCGAGAATGAAACACTTGAAAAGACCCTGGGGGTATCCCACCAGACCCAGTCCCTGTTCTGAGGTTTCCCGTAAACACCCGCTTCGGTATGGAATTGTGTGACCGGGATGTTATCCGCATCAGCGGTTCTGAAATTTATTATTCCATTCAGAGCCGACGAACCGTACAGCACCGATGAGGCTCCTTTTATAATCTCTATCTGTTCCAGGTTTTCAAGAGGCAGGTATTGCCATTTTATGTTTCCGGCATCGGCAGACAGCATCGGCAGACCGTCGATAAGGGCGAGCACCCGGCTCCCCGCCCCGTAACTGAATCCGCTGCCTCCCCTTATGGAGGCCTGACCGTCCATGATCTCGATCCCGGGTACCTTGTTGATCAGCTCCTGAATCTCTGTAATATGGTTTTGAGAAATAACGGATGGCTTAACTACATTCATCGAAACAGAAAGCTCAGCCACCTTCTTTTCAATCCTGTCGGCGCTTACAACAATCTGGTCGATCTCACGGAGTTTCATCTCCATTCCAATGTTAAGTCTTACCGGCTCTCCGTGGCTTAAATTGATCTCCCTTATAGCGGATTCGTAGCCTATGAACTGGAATGCAACTGACACCCTTCTTTCAGTTGTGCTGAAGGAATAAAATCCTTTTTCGTCGCTGATGGTTCCAAGATGCCTGCCGTAAACGACATACACTCCGGCAAGAGGTTCTCCTGTACGGAAGTCTGATATTGTTCCGCTTACGGTTACCCTTGTCTGGGCTTTGCCCGGAACCGCAGAGATAATGAGGAATAATGCCGCAATTAAGCTACGGATCATTTTGCCCTGAATGTCATCTCAATGTTGATTGCCGGACCGGTCAGGTTCCCCGGATCGGGAAAGCTTCCCTGAAGCTTGAGTGATGTTGCGGTAAGTTCAGTAATTGTCAGTGTTACCGATATGGGAAGTGATGTAGTGGTTATCACAAGCTTTTCTTCAGCAGCTGCAAACATCCATTCTCCGGTATAGGTACCAAAGGTGCCTGTCCCGTCTTCATTGAATTTAGCGTCGCCGACAAAACCTTCAAGGAGTCCGCCGGGTCCGGTGGCATCCACACCATTGGCAAGCAGGCTTATCGGTGTCCATACTGTTCCTGTAAGGAAATTGAACCTGTCCGATTCATCCTTTTTGCATGAGTATGCAAGAACCAGTGTGACGATTATTAATAACGAGGCAAATTTCTTCATGGCTGTAATTTTTACATTTCTTTTCAGGGTCAAAGGTATAAAAAAGATTCAACCGCTCAATCCGGAGCCGGTCACCCTGATTTTCAAGGTCCTGGTAACTACCACGTCATTCCGTGCCGCGTCTGAGGTCCGAAAGTAACCCGGATATCAGAATTCCCTGATCTTTATGTTTTTAAACCACACCCTGTTGCCGTGATCCTGCAGCAGTATCCTTCCTTCCTCAGTTTCGGCGAATCCCTTCACCTTGCTGAACTTGCTTGCTGCCACCGCTGCTTTCCATTCGTCGGTGCCTCTTTCATACTCCACGGTAAGAAAACCGTTCAGCCAGTGCTGAACCTTGTTGCCGTTGACTATAATGACTGCCCTGCTCCACTGGTCGAAACCGTTGTCCCTCTTGTTCTTCGGAGCTATAAGATCATACAGGCCGGCAAGGGTCCGTGTGCCGGGTATTCCCAGTTGCGCATCAGGGTGATTGCGGTCATCGAGGATCTGGTACTCGCATCCGATTGAAGCAAGAGCTCCATTTTCCTTCTCAGTGTCGATGAAGTATTTTATCCCGCTGTTGCCGCCTTTGACGTACTTGAAGTCGACAGATAATTCGAAGTTCCGGAATTTTTCAGTTGTGACAATATCGCCTCCTCCGCTTTGCTGTTTCGCTTCGGGATTTAAAGTGAGAGTTCCGTCAGTTATTTCCCAGCCATTAGCAGGAAAATTTCCGGCTTTTGCATTGATCCATCCTGCTGAAGTCTTTCCGTCGAAAAGGAGTTTCCATCCTTCTTCGATCTCGCGTTCGGAAAGCACATTGGTGAGGTAGCTGGTCTGGGGGATATCCTTTGTATAAGGGTGCTTGTACTTTTCCAGTTCCTCTGTCATTATGCGGATATTCCTCCATTTCACCTCGAGTCCGGCCCTGGTTGAATCATTTCCTACCGAGTGAACCTGAAGGGCTATGAAGCCTGCAGGTGTCATATCGTCTATGAGGTCGGCGCAGGGAATCCCGTTTACCCAGGTCCTTATTGAATTGCCGATTGCCTCCACCCTGTAGTGGTTCCACTCACCAACTTTCAGGGCCTTTTGTCCTTCGGGATTAAGGTCGAGGGTGTAAAGCCATCCTCTCCTTGCTTCGTCATAGATCCCTCCCGACCATGCACGGGGCGAAGGATCCATCTCAACCTGGTAACCGTGAACCCTGCCATCCATGTAGTCAGCCCGGCTTTCGCTCCTTATCTGGACACCGGAGTTCATTTGCGGATCGAACCAGGTTTCAAATTCAAGAATAAAATCACCGTATTTCTCCTTGGTGCATAAAAATGAATTCGGGGAAGCGGTAACCGTTGTGCCTGTCACAACTCCGTCCTCAAGCTTGAACGGGGCAGTCCCGTTAAGCTGTTCCCACGCTGAAAGATCTTTTTTGAGAAGGTTGGTCCATGGTTCCTTTTCGGAACATGCTGTCATTGCAATTAACGTCAGAATTGAAAGAATGAGGCCTGATCTTTTCATATTTATTACAGTTTTATAGGTTTCGTCAGGGTAAAGATATTCAAAGATTTGAAAATAAAGAGAATTACTGATTTCGGAGCGTTTTAAAATGAAGAAGTGAAGCCTGCACTTCACTTCTGATTTAACCCAAATTAGGCCGTTGATAAGATGACCGGTGAAATATGCCCGTGGCTGACATATTTTTCTGCTTTCTTCCAGGCCGGTCAGGATAAAAAATTCTAATCTTCTTTCAATTCATGTTTTGCTTCCTTTATCCTATAATCTATTTTATTCTCCCCTCACCAACAAGATTGCATTCATAGACATCTCCGTGATAGGAAGTCCATTCGCCATTGGCATTAACCGTGTAATGGAAGGCAAAATGTATAATTGCTATCAGTTTACCATCTCTGGATATATGATAATTCCCTGGCCAGGTAAGAATTATTGCCTTCTGACCCCATTCATCCCATCTTACATTATCCTGACCCGGGGTAATATTGGTCATCATTTCTGCATAATATTCCAACCCGTCTGAACTTCCTGTTAGAGTTCCTGAATGCCTGACCTGTAGGTGATTATCCCTTTTTGTTCTTTCAACAGTAAGCCAACCTGAGAGGGTTTGATCCATACAGGGGAATCCAAGATCATACCAGGCTTCAAACACTTCCTTCTCCACTTTCTGACTACTGGCAGTATTAATGGCAAAGCCAGAAACAAGGAGCAGCATCACAATAATTTTAAATGTTTTCATAGCTGAATCTGTTAGTTAGACAATAATTGCATGGATCAAAGTTCGGCCGGAAAAGGAAGCAGTATATAGCAACTATATTTCAATTTGCTTAAATATTAGGTCAAAGGTTTAAATTATGTTGCAGGGAGCTGTAGAAAATTATAACAAGGAAATATATCGTATCTCAAATACGGGACTAAAATTGCTGGAATTCAACCCGCTCCGGGGTTGACATTCATAATATGTACTTAACCGCAGATGAAACTGCGGTTATTGGAATTAAACCGCTCCGCGGTTTATTATCTGGAATACTACTGCGGGAGGCATTAAAATCAATAACCCCGGTCCCATCCGTGGTAAATGAGGGTATAAGAAGGAAAGCCTGGAGGACTTCAAACCCAATAACTCCGGTCCCATCCGTGGTAAATGAGGGTATAAGAAGGAAAGACCGGAGGGCTTTAAATCCAATAACCCCGGTCCCATCCGGGGTTATTGGCACAATGTATTGACAACCCCGGAGCGGGTTGAATCCCAATTCATTGACATATTTCAATCCTTATTTTAACAGAAAAGTGAAGCATTGGCTTCACTTTTCTCCCAATAACCTAAACCTACAAATATCAGGCTTGCCCTTTCACAAGCCTGTATGTCGTAAAATGGATTTGCGAAATTCTTCTGATAAATCCTTTTTCATAAAGTTAATCCTTTACACAGCGAACCGACATGCCATTAGTCAGCGAATAGGCTTCTCCTTCAATTTCTGTTGAATTATAGTGAAGTATTCCCATTAATGCATAACCAGCCTCCCAGTCTTCACCGGACGACCAGAAATAGCCAAGATTTCCCATGCTGATGAATACAGCATCATATCTCCGGCGGCCGCCGGGCAGACCGGTAAATCCAGATTCGTTGTCAGCACCGGCATTAGGCTCCATCCAATGGGTGGTGCCGGTTTCTTTCATTTTGCCTCCTGCTGTGCCGGCACTCCCCACAGAGGTTTCTAAAAGCATATAATCAGTTTCATTAAGCACGTGCCAGCCTGTCGGACATAATTTACCAGAACTGGCTGCATGCCAATTATATAAAGCACCATATACTGTCTTGAAACCGATATCGTTGTTATACCAGCAATACCCCGGAGTAGTAAGATTCTTCCAGACCGTACTTTCTGTTACAAAAGGTATCGCCGTTCCGTCGTTGTATTTGGTTGTTTTAAGGTTTTCTGCCATCCAGGTTTGTGTTCCGATCCGAATTGTTTTATATGTATTCCCTTCAATATCAGAAACAGTACCATATGTTAAAGCAGGATTGAATACTATTGCACCCACCTCTGCAGCCGTGGTAAAATCCTTCTGAGTTCCATAAGCTGTTCCTGCACTGTTTGTTGTATAGGCACGAACATAATATGAAGTACCGGTAGCCAGCCCTGTTAAATTGCTTGTGAAAATGCCGGTTCCCGAATCATCCGTTGTTTTGCTGTCTGCAACAGTCGGATTCTGGTTAGTACTCCAGCAAACACCTTTTGATGTGATCGTCGCTCCCCCGCCGGAGGTTATATTACCACCTGAAACTGCAGTTGTCTGTGTAATTGAAGTAATATCAGTTGTTGTTACCGTGGCAAGCAGTATCTCGCTTGTGTTAAACGACTGGTGGCTCCCATAGCCGGTACCCGATTCATTTGTTGCATATGCCCTCACATAATATTTTGTTTCGGGAGTCAGCTGAGTGAGGCTGCTGGTAAACGTTCCAATACCTGTTCCATCTGAGGTTTTGCAGTTTGAAACGGTTGGATTCCCGGAAGTGTTCCAGCACACCCCTCTCGCAATTACCTCAGCTCCTTCATCACAGGTTACAATACCGCCTGATATTGCATTTGTCTGGGTGATTGCTGAGATAACAGATGTTGATACAACAGGAGGAACAGGGTCTTTCTTGCAGGAAGTAAGACAGAACGTCGTGAAGATTATAAGAATGAAAACTCCTGAGATTTTGAATATGGTTTTCGTTGTCACATATTTGAATTTAACTAATTCTATCTGAAGCTTACTGATATAAAGTTCGATTCAAATAAGAAGCAGTATATAGCAACTATGTTTCAAATAGCTTAAATTTTTGGTCAAAAGCTTAAATTATGTTGCAGGGAGGCGGAAGGCGGACGGCGGAAGACGTAAGGACAAGAAAGCTGTCAGCGATCAGCTTTTCTGGTGAACGATTTGCGGGATTTGGATGACTGTTAAAAGTCAATTTTCTGCGTTCGCGAAAGGGACCGGATCAGATCATGTATTATCTGGCTTTTCTCTTGTGATACGGGGTGAGGCCTTCTTTTTCTATAATGGCAAGGAAACGCGGGTCATCCCGCAGGATATCGAAATCGGGATTGTTGGCTATAAGATTGAAGTAATGACGGGGTATATATTTTTCTTCCACTGTCCTTTCGAGCCAGTAGATTGATTCCTCACGATTGCCTGTAATAGCGTACCACCATGAAATATAAAAAGGATGCCCGTTCAAACCTTCGATGGGAATGGGATTATTTTTATTCAGCTCGATCAGCCATGTGAAAATTCCTTCAATGCCCGATTCTGTATAGGCATCGTTTACCTCAGCAGCATAATGGCTGATGGAAGGATACCGGTTGAAAAGCTGCTGAAGCGCCTTCACCGCTTTTTCACCTTCACCCAGCTTAGCATAATGGAGGACTAATAACCAGTTGTTTGTCAGGAAATCCGGATTCAGGTCATACGCCGCTAAACAGGCATCTATGCCTTCCAGGTATTTTTCTTCGAAGTAATATATCCAGGAATTGAGATTGTGAATAACCCAGAAATATGGCTCCAGCTCCAGGGCACGGTCGATATGTTCACGGGCTTCTTCAATTGGTCCGGTTATCATCAGCAGTTGTGCATACCATTGATGTGCCGTAGAAAAATTTGGATTCAGTTTCAGTGCGGTTTTTAATTCCCTGCGTCCCTCTTCGATCCTTAATTCTGGATAAATGTGATAAACACCTAAGACAGCATGAGCTTCAGCACAATCCGGATCAATTTGCAGAGCCCTGTTACAGAAATAATGTGCTTTTTTCACTCCTTCAAAGTAGGGCTGGTACCAGCCCCATGCGGAAAGATTATACCAGGCATTTGCCAGACCTGCGTATGCTTCAACAAAATTACTGTCTGCAGCAATCGCTTTCTCATAATACTCCAGGCTTGCCATGAGGCCTTCCTTACTTACATCGTTTCGCTGCTGATCATTGGCTTTATGGAGCAAAAACCTGCCTTTAAGGTAGTAATCATAAGCTTCAGGATTAACGGTAGGTATTTTTTCTATATGTCTTTTGGCTTCACCGGTAATTGCCATTTTTAGTTCATCTGCAACTCTTTTCGCTATATCGCTCTGATAAGCAAATAGATTCGTTAATTCGCCCTCATACTCTTCAGAAAACATATGCTGATCATCCCGGGCATCTATCAACTGTACAAATATTCTGACTTTCTGTTCATATCTCTGGACACTTCCTTCAAGGACATACAAAACTTTCAGCTTTCTCCCAATCTCAGGTGAAGTCATTGGATTGTCGCGGAAATATTCAGCAGTTGTCCTTGAAATAACCCTCATTTCGCCTATCCTGAACAAATGGTTAAGAATGCCTTCCTGTATCCCGTCAGCAAAATACTGGTTTCCGGGATCATTGCTGAGGTTCCTGAAGGGAAGAACTACTATTGATTTTTCAGGAGGTTTAAGCAGAACATAAGCAAAAGCAATCACCAGCATTACTGACAGGATGCCGAATGAAGCGATAAGAATATTTTTATTCCTGCGACTTTTTCCAATAGATTTCAGGTTAAAACCTGATTCCGGTTTTTTATCATCTGCAGGTTTAATAGTCTGACCAATAGCAGGGACATCAGGAGATGCTGCGATTTTCTTTTTTCTGACTTCTCCCGGGGAAAAGCCATAGTGTTCATGGAAACATTTAATAAAATATGTGGGACTCCCGAAACCTGACCTGAAAGCTACCTCGGCAATGGTACCCTCTCCCCGCTGAAGCATTTCCATTGATTTTTGGAGCCTGATCTCCCTTATAAATTTGCTTATATTCTGATTTCTGATGGATTTTATTTTACGATGAATTGTAGCATGGCTCATCCCAGCAAGCTTTGACAGATCTTCCACGCCGAAGTTTTCATTAGCCAGATTGGCTATTACTATACTGGTAAGCTTTTCGATAAATGCCTGATCACTCGAAAGGGGCTCGGTCATGGCAGTTATTTTTCATCAGGAAGTTACGAATATTAATAAAGAGAGTCAATTTTATTATTATCTGCTCTCTATTTGTTCTATTTTTTTTAATTTGGACAGACTTTACTTAGTCGGATATTATTGATACTTATTTATGACAAACAACTACGGATATGAAACAACCGAAGTATTCCCTTTATCGTTTTTTGCTTGTATCATTTTTCCTTACAGGCTTGCTATGCGGGAGCTCCCTTGCCCAGCCGGTTGTCGGACTCGACAACTGGTTCAATCGTGAGACAAATGCCAAAACGGGACAGCCGTTCCATTACCTGTGGACCGACACCGAATGGAGCGGTTATTCGAGATGGGGGGAGATATTCACCTCAATGGGAGCAAAGATCACAACAATTGAGAAGCCTCTTCCTTCAGTGCTGAAAAACCTGGATGTCTACATAATAGTCGATCCAGATACCACAACCGAGTCTCCGGCTCCCAATTACATCATGACCGATGATGTAAAAGCAATCAAAAAGTGGGTCAAAAAAGGAGGAGTGCTTGCAATACTTGCCAACGATGCCCCCAATTCCGAATTTACCCACCTGAACAGGCTGATGAAAAACTTCGGGATGCATTTTAACCATGTCTCACTTCACCCGGTTCCCGGAACCGACTTTGAAATGGGAGCCAGTACTGCTTTTGAGGACCATCCTGTGTTTAAGGGAGTGTCCAAAATCTATATCAAGGAGGTCTCCAGCATCAGTTTGTCTCGGAAGGCCAGACCGCTGCTGACTGAGAACGGGAAGGTCCTTATCGCAGAGACATCCTACGGAAAAGGGTATGTTTTTGCCATTGGCGACCCATGGATATATAATGAATACATCGATCACGACAGGCTGCCCTCAGGTTTTGAAAACAGGAAGGCAGCAGAAAACCTTACAGGATTTCTGCTTGGCAAAGCAAAAAAGTAAACTTTCACATCCAAAAAATACATTAATGAAACGATCTGTCCTCCTTCTTGTCATTCCCTTTTTCGTTTTTACATGGCTGCCGGGCCAGACAGTCACAAAAGAACGGACCATGGCTGCCATGGTGCTCGCCAACAAATATTTCATTGAAAAATGGCCCGATGTCGGCAAGACCATAATTACCGAGCGGGAGCGCCCGAGCAATATCTGGACCCGGGGAACCTACTACGAAGGCCTGATGGCTCTTCACTCGCTCAATCCCGATCCGGAATACCTCAGCTATGCCGTACGATGGGGCGAATTTCACAACTGGGGCCTCAGGAACGGGATCACTACACGAAACGGCGATGACCAGTGCTGCGGCCAGACCTATATCGACCTTTACCTGATGGATCCGTCGAAAACGGAGAGAATCAGGGATATAAAGGCATGTATCGACAACATGATTGCAACCGACAAAATTGATGACTGGAGCTGGATAGACGCAATACATATGTCGATGCCGGTTTATGCACGACTGGGACATGTTTACAAAGACAACAGATATTTTGACCGGGCTCATGAAATGTACATGTTCACAAAACTCAGGCACGGCGACGACGGACTCTACAGTACAAAAGACCATCTCTGGTGGCGGGATAAGGATTTCGATCCGCCCTATACCGAACCCAACGGCAGGGGATGCTACTGGTCGAGAGGCAACGGCTGGGTTGTTGCAGCTCTCGTCCGCACACTGGAATTCCTTCCTGACGATTCGCCCTACCGTAAGGAATACATAAAAACCCTGAAGCAGATGTTCAAAGCTCTTAAGAAGGTGCAGAGAACTGACGGCTACTGGAATGTTAGCCTCCATGATCCATCCAATTTCGGGGGAAAAGAGCTCTCCGGTACAGCAATGTTCACCTACGCCATGGCATGGTGCATCAACAGGGGTATCATTAGCGAGAGGAAGTACCTTCCGGTTGTTGAAAAGGCATGGTCGGCCATGGTGAATGAATCGCTTCATCCAAATGGCTTCCTCGGATATGTTCAGGGAACCGGCAAGCAACCTTCAGACAGCCAGCCTGTGGGATATGACACCATGCCGAATTTCGAGGATTTCGGACTCGGATGTTTCCTCCTGGCCGGATCAGAAATGTACAGGCTTAAATGATTATGCTGAAGGTATATGTCTGGCCCCAATGAATTTCCTCAAGAAAAAACACCTAACCAATAATATTATGAAGAAGGTACTTTTCCTCCAGATGATTCTGGTCATGCTCCTTGCCTTGTCGTGTTCAGAAAAGAAGTCTAATCAGGAATTAACTGTGGGAACACCCGGTTCTGTTCAGGTATCAGCCGAGCGGCTTAACAGGATCGATTCAATGATAATCCAGAGCATTGAAGATAAATGGATCGCCGGTGCAACAGGATTGATAGCCCGTGATGGTAAAATCATCTACAACAGGGCATTCGGTGTCAGCGACATTGAGAACAGGACACCCATGCAAACCGATGCCATTTTCCGGATAGCTTCGCAGACAAAGGCAATTGTAAGTATCGGACTTATGATGCTGTTTGAAGAGGGGAAATTTCTTCTCGACGATCCTGTCTCCAAGTACATACCGGAATTTGCCAATCCGCAGGTTATCGAAAAATACAATCCAGCTGATACAACATTCACTACCGTGCCGGCAAAACGGGAAATAACCATCCGTGATCTGCTCACCCACACTTCAGGCCTTGATTACGCTGGCATCGGATCTCCTATGATGAATGCCGTGTACTCAAAGGCCGGCATGATGGGCGGATTTGGAAACGACAGGGTCACAATCGGAGATGACATCAGGATACTCGGGAAACAGCCTCTTGTTCACCAGCCGGGTGAAAAATTCACCTATGGACTGAATGTGGATGTCATCGGCTATCTGATAGAGATTCTATCCGGGCAGAAACTTGACCAGTACCTGAAAACCAGGATTTTTGATCCGCTTGGGATGGATGACACATGGTTCTATCTTCCCGGGGAAAAGCATTCGAGGCTTGTAAAGGTAAATACCGAAGATGCTGACAGGAACGTAATACCCATGCCTCAGGAATATGTGAATTATCCTCTCAGTAGAGGAACCTATTTCTCAGGCGGAGCTGGACTGAGCTCAACAACAAAGGATTATGCCACCTTCCTCCAGATGCTTCTTAATATGGGCGAGTATAACGGCAAACGGCTTCTGGCGAGCCGCACGGTGGAACTGATAACATCGAATCAGATCGGAGACCTGAATGTCGGGAAAGACAAGTTTGGCCTTGGATTCGAGATCACCACCGAAGATGGTCAGGCTGTGCTTGGAATATCGGAAGGATCATTTGCATGGGGAGGTTATTTCGGCACCACCTACTGGGCCGATCCTGAAGAAAGGCTGGTCTGCCTGCTCTTTATGCAGCAGTCACCTCTCAGTCGAGGTGAAATCCAGAACAAGTTCAAGGCAATGGTATACCAGGCCCTTGATGACTGATTAACTGGCTGATCCGCCTTTGGTCCTGATCTCCTTGACGCCTTAACGCCTTGACGCTTTTTTTCTAATATTTCTTAAGCAATTCGAGCAGTTTCCCGTCGAGCTTGTGACCATACCAGTCGGTGTAGTCAATATCGGTCCTGCGTGAATCAAGTATCCCGAAGTCGCCCCTGAAATTCCAGAGAGCATAGCCAATGTTGCGTTCCGTCAGGATGTCGAGAATATCCTCAAACCAGGCCAGGAATACATGATGAGGTGTAAGGTTGTAGCACCCTCCCTCGCCGCAGTGAACCCCGACGCCCTTGTCGACCAGTTCGAGCCATGGCTTGTAGAACTCCTCAAGCTGGGCACGTCCGAATTGCTTGCCGTCAATAACACCCGGCCATACCGGCATAGGAGCATCAGCAGGATTCTTCCATACCCACGAAGCCTGGTAATGTGATACATAATGAGGATAATACGCCCTGCAGCTCTGGGCAATATTCAGATCAGCCAGCTCGGGTATTACATTGCTTCCGCCGCTGTTGCCGTCGGCCACGATCAGGCGTTTGTCGTTGTATTTCCAGATCACGTCCGAGGCGCCGACAGCCACCTTGCGGTAAATGTCTCCCGGAACAGGTCCCTTCTGCGCGAACTGGTCATTCATATCCTCGATGTAGGCCGGCTCATTCAGCAGGTCGAAGCTCAATTTCTCATGAGAGATGCCCTTATACCTTTCAGCCCACATGCTCCAGTGAGCATAGAATGCATCCTGGGCTTCCTTGTCCTTCCACAGGTTGAAAGGCTCATGAAATCCCGCGTTGATGCAATAACCCGGTCCCCTGTGGAGGTTAAGGCTCACATGCAGGTTGTGCCTGTTGGCCATATAGATCAGATTGTCAATCTCCTCCAGTACCTTCTGGTCAAAGTTGAGGATCTCATCCTTATTAATATCCCTTGTCCTGTCGAATGCCAGATACCGTGGATACGCCATCGGGATCCTTACAAAATCAAAGCCCCAGTCTTCCATCCATTTAAGATCCTCTTCCGTGGTTCTGTTTGAAAGAGGATTCTGAGGAGGAGTAGGGGAGAAGAGGTCAAGCAGATTGAAACCCTTCCAGCGGGGAAGCTTGTTCTTTACAGCCTGACTTTCTGAAGAGCCGGTGCATGTTGCTGAGCCGGCCAATGCAAGTCCGGCTGCCGCTACGGCAGTATTTCTGAGGAATACCCTCCGGTTAATTTTTTCTGGCTTCATAAGGACTGATTATTAGTATATTAACGCTGATTATCTGACCTTCTTCAGTGGTGTGATTGTAACCGGTCCGGGCAATCCTGATTCAAGCGGTTCCCATGCTGAGGCGTCAAACACACCATTCTTATTATTCTCTCTCAGCCTTGCGGCCATATTAACATTATAGAATTTTTTCCACCGGACGCCGTTTCTGTCCATCCATGCAATCCTGTTAGCCATCAGGTTGGATACCTCTATCAAAAGAGAATTATTCGCTTTTAACAGTTTTTCGCCGATGACAACAGAGAACCCCGGACCGGGAAGAACGGCAACCTTGTTGCCATTGAGTGTAACACTGGCGCTGTTATATACTTTCCCCAGATCAAGGAGCCATGCATCTCCCTTAACCGAAGGTTTACTGAAATTAATTGAATATCGCGCTGTTCCCGAAAAGTTTTTGTATTCATCGCCTTCAAGACTTGTCCAGGAAACCGGACCTGCGCTTTCCACTGTCGCTGGAAGCGACGGGCCGCCTTCAATGAATTCAACTTTCCAGGTGCCTTTTACCGCGACAGGAGCGGAGACCGGATCATAATACTGGTAGGGTTTGCCCTTTTGTACGGTTTCATAGGTCTGAATAATCAGCGATTCATCCGGATTGATCCTCAGGTATACTTCCAGGCTGCCTCCGGCTGTTACTCTGGTCTTTGCCAGCCCGAGCCTGTCGTCCATCGGATTGAATATGGCTGCTGATCCGCCGCTTGCCTGAAGTGATACCCAGCCGTCAAAGGGCTTGTCGCTCTGACTTGTAATGAAATAAGCTGTTCCATTAAGGTTTTGCCGCCTGGCAAAGGCCAGACCTTGATCGGTCATGGTTTCTCGCGGGATTCCTGCAAATATCATGAGCTGCTCAAGGTTGCTGCCGGTAAGCAGCGATCCTTCACCGTAGCTTGCTTTCATCACCTGGGGATTGTTTGTCGGGGCAAAACGAATTCCTGATTTGAGTGTTTCAAAAAATGCGGTTTTTTCTTCTGCGTCTCCCCAGCCGGAAATGTTCTCCGGGAGGTCGCCAAGGAATATCACCTTAGCTCCTTCATTGGCAAGCCTCAGTATATGTGTGAAGGTTTCGACCGGGATGTATTTGCATCCGGGCACTACTATGGTGCCGTAAACATTTCCTTCGGTCTGTAGTAGTCCCCCGAGCGCTACTGTGTTTGTAAGCTGAAGGTCGGAGATGTAGTCGAATCCGTATCCTTTCATTATCATTTCGTCGGCGGCCGTCCTGAAGGGTGTTCCGTTGAAGGCCGGACTTATTGCATCAAAATGCTCGAGCATTCCTCTTCCGGGATCAGCATACCTGTCGAAGATCGGAAAGTAAAGCAGTATGTCGTTGTCGGCCATTCCCTGCTGAAGGAACGACTGCACTCTTGATACATATTTGTTGAGTCCGCTGAAATCGCGCCAGAGCGGATTGGCAGGGGTCAGCTCGACGGCTGCATAGAAGAGGAATCCGGGCCAGGGTTCATCCTGGGGTGAAAAGCATGTACCATGGTAAAATACATGGTTTATCCCGGCAAGGAAGAAGAGGTCGACGGCTTTCCTGATATCACCGAGCGATGAGAGGAAATGTTCATTCAGCCATGTGGCAGCTTCGCAGGAGGCAAACTTCTTTCCCGTAACATTTGCGGCTGACGATGCAAATTTGAGCCTCGTCATTTCGTTGCCTTCGGTTTCGGGTATGTCGACCGCTGCATATAGATCGAGTATGTTGCCCGGCGATCCGTGGGCCTGATTCCTGGTTGTCTTGCCCTGCCGGTGAGCCCATTCCGTCCAGTGTGTGGTGAATTTCGCGAGTATCAGATCGGAGATTGTCTGACGGTAATCGGAGAGAACTCTTTCGTTTTTCTCCGGATCATCTTTCTGAAATAGAGCCGGAAGATGGCCCCTCAGGTCGTATCCTCTCCTGAGGATGAATTCGTTGAAGAGATCGTTAGTCCAGTCGGCCTGACCTGAGGCGTCATCAACTTCATATGAGTCATTGAAATAGCCCCGGAGCGACTTGATATCATAATCCTTGAATATGGTGTCGAAATGCTTCAGATAGTTGTCAATGGCAAGACCCGAGAAATGATCGATAACATCTCCCTCACCGCCCGGACCTGCACGTTCAGCCATCTTTCCGTGCCATCCCTGGAAGACTCCGTACAGGATCCAGTTTCCCGGAGGGGCTGTCCAAGCTAGTTTTCCCTCAGGGGTGACAAATCCTGTCAGATCGGCCACAATGCCGCTGTCAGAATAAGCCATCAGGGTCTTTAGCGGGAGTGGCTTTTCAAACCTGATCTGGTCGAGGGCATAAAGCTGGAGATTGTCGTTCAGGCTGATCGGATCCTTCAGCTTCTTTATATCGGGCCTTTCACCCACAGGCCTTACAAGAGGCTGCTGGATGAATTCGACCTTTTCCTTCAGTGAATCGCCTCCGGAAATCGTCCAGGTCTTGTAGTTTACATTCTTGGTGGCGTCGGCCGGACTGACCCAAGGTCCTCCGAAAGGCCATCCCGATGCGTTGGCGAGTTCTATCCCGAGGTCAAGGCGTTCTCCCTCTGACAGAACGTGGGTGAACATGTCCATCCAGAGGGGCGAAAGGTAATTTATGAACTTGTCTTCCTGCCCTTTTACACCGTAGATCACAGCTATCTCCATACCACCCAAACCTGCATCGCTGTATTTTTCCATCGCGGAAGTGATGTCAGTCTTTGTTACGATGCTTCCGGGCCACCACCAGCGGCTCCATGGTCTGGTCTCACCTGTAATCTCAGGCCAGGTTAACTGCTGAGCAGGTAGTGCCTGTGATACAAGGAGCATTAAAAACAGAATTTTTTTCTTCATGGTGGTAATTGGTTGGTCAGGACTTTGAATCAGTATCTGTAATTCCTCCAGTCAGTCCCCAGTTTGTAGAACATAACTGCCGAGTCGTTGATCTGTATCTCGAAATTCTTAGTCAGCTTAAGCATCTCGGCTCCGGCCATGATGACCGGCCCGTAACCGTGAGCTGCAGCAGGGTGAACCGGACGGTTGTAATAGAATGCCGGATCAAAGGCCATCCCTGTTCCGACACATGTTCCTTCAACCTGTCCCTGTTCATTGACCTTGGTCTGGACAGCATTCCATCCGAGTACTGATACCGGACCATAAGCCTTTGAATCGAGCCAGCCCATATTAACCCCGTGGGCAATGCAATAGGTGAAGATTGCTGTAGCCGATGTCTCCGGGTAGGAATCATTCCTGTCGAGCAGCTGATGCCAGAAACCGGTTCCGGACTGCAACGAGGCAACACCTGCCACATGTTCGCGATATAGTTTCAGAATATCCTTTCGAAGGGGATATCCTTCGGGAAGTGCATCAAGGAGTTCTGTCATTGCCAGCATGGCCCATCCGTTGCAGCGGCCCCAGTAGTACTCAGGGTGAGGATCCATGTCTTCCACCCATCCGTGCATCCAGAGGCCCTTTCCGGAATTGAACATCCGCTGCGAGAACTGGATTATCTGCTTGCAGGCATCTTCATAATAATCGTTGTTGCCTGTAAGTGATCCCATTCGTGCAAGAGCCGGAACACTCATATAAAGGTCGTCGAGCCAGAGGGTGTTGGGCTGGG
>JAVEXG010000190.1:0-5110 GCA_034004115.1 Bacteroidales bacterium
AATCACACCTACAACGGACGAAACCCGGGGCTAATGGAAGCCCAGCCCTCAAGGCTGGAAGAAATCACCCCTACAACGGACGAAACCGGGGCTAATGGAAGCCCAGCCCTCAAGGCTGGAAGAAATCACCCCTACAACGGACGAAACCCGGGGCTAATGGAAGCCTAGCCTCAAGGCTGGAAGAAATCACCCCTACAACGGACGAAACCCGGGGCTAATGGAAGCCTAGCCTCAAGGCTGGAAGAAATCACCCCTACAACGGACGAAAAACCGGGGCTAATGGAAGCCTAGCCCTCCAGGCTTGAGATCTGCGGTTATTGCCCATCTCCCGACGAATAAAAATCCCAGAAATAAAGGTCGGGACACCCAATTTTTCATTGAGTAATTACATTATGGCTTAGATATCTGCCAGTTACCTTTTTGGGCTTGTAAAAACCTTACAAAACAGAAAATTGCCAAAAACTGGAATGGCTCCGGGAAAATGACACTTGATTACTGGGAAAAAGTCAGGGCAAATCTGTAAACATTAGTTCCTTTTACCAGGCCTTTTAGTCAGACTCGAAGTAATTCCTGACAACACAGAATTGAAGCAGTAATGAAAAACCAGTCGTTCCGGATCTCTTTCAAAATCTATAATACCCACTCTTGTCTTTTCATCCTTAACCGGATTCGAATCCATAATTTTCCTGTTGGCAAAAAATGATATTAATCTTTCTTTTAAAGCTGTTGTATCATCAGTCCGCTTATTTTTAACCGTGACATTCAATCCATTATAAAGCATTGTCATTTCACCGGCAGCTTTCGTATTGTCTGCGGTAAAGCTGAAATTCATTAAATCTATTATCCCTGATGTGGCATAAATATAGACGCTTTTCTCCAGGATTGGATTTAATTCATCTACTGCCAGGCCTGAAAGGGTGCCATTCAGTGAAAATGTATTTTCCCTGTCATATATTCTTCCCTTTGACCAGATTTTCATCTTTCCTTTTCCCATAATCAAAGCATCAGCCTTAACTTCCATAAAACCGGCTTCAGTTTTGTAAATAGTATCATTCGTCACATTTAAAATTTTCGCATTGATTTTGTTTATGCTGATGCTTCCCGCTTCGTTTGCTTCTTCAGCATGCAAAGTAAAAGCCAGATCCCCATTCAGAAGACCGATTGAATCAATCCTGATTTTCCCGGGGTAGCCGTAAAGCATATCCAGAAGCGAGGGTTTATCCAGATGCCTGAAATCTACCCGTTTATCACGGAATAATTTCATATCCATTCCTCCGATTTCAATATAGGAACTCATCAGTCCCAATGATTTCAAATTACCTTGGTAATTGAAATCATTGATAAGTACATTGCTAAAAACGGCTTCGATGCGGGTCGTTTGATAATTATACCGTGATGTGAAATCATAATCCGTGTAATTCGGCTGAATGAGAAGGCTGTCTATCACTAAGGCATTTGAAGACGGGGAATAGTTCATTTCCTTTACGATATATGTATACATATTATCCTCCGCAACAGAAATCAATTCCCTGGCTTCAAGATCAAACAGCTCAATTTTTGCAGGAAACAAGGTATCCTTACTTCTCAGCAAAAAATCATATACTTTCAATACCCCGTCTTTTACAGAAAGATACTGCGAAGTTGAGTCGTTCCTTATTTCCAGATTTACCTTATCAAAAAGTATTCTGCCAATACCTATTTTAAGTGGTGAAACTACCGGAGGTATGGCATCTTCAGAAAATGGAAACTTGCCCTTAATAGTACTGTTTTCAACAGTTAACGAACCGATGTGAATATCATGCCATATTATAGCTTTGGCGAGGTTAATCCCTTTGAATTTTATCGATTCTATTTCTGCTTCCAGGGAATGGTTATCTTCCTGCTTCTGTTTTGAATATATTTTCACACCTTCCAGATGTATCCCTGAATTAAGCATCAAAATATTAAACTTATCTATTTCAACAATGTATTTGCTGTTTTTTTCATTCAATTCGGCATCCAGTTTCCGGCCAAGCCAGGGTTCAAAAACAGTTTCCGCCATCAGCATTATAAGAAGACCGGCAATGATCGTTCCGGTAAATATTTTTATGAATATTTTCATCTTCAGGATCTGAAATTTACCTTAAAAAGGATGTTGAAAAGTTACGACAAACTGATTCTGTAATCCTTACACAATTTCAGGGAAGTATTACATGATTCACACATCAGGTGTGAATCATGTAACTTTTTCCCGCAGTTATGTAACACTTTCGGCCTGTGCAAGGATTAAATTTGATGCACACCAATAAATCAAGATCATGCCAATACTGACTATTCTCATTGTACTAATTGTTGCAGGTGTTATTCTATACCTTGTCAATAATTATATCCCGATGGACAGGAAAATCAAAAGTATCCTGAATGCCGTTGTGGTAATTGTTGTAATCGTCTGGCTTCTGAATGTTTTCGGGGTGTTCAGCTATCTGAAAAACATAAACATCTGATAATAAAATCCTATACATTAATGCCCGGGTGCTCATCCATGCGGATAATCAGTAACCGGAAGAAAATTTGAACAATATAGGCCTGAAAATGTTACTGATAAAGGATTGCAGATATACCGGATCAAAATATAATTTCATTAATCATGAATAATATCTTCAGAGGACTGATTTCAGGTATAGGAGCCTGGAAATTAGGCGGAGGCTGTCTGGGGACAGTAGTAGTATTCATTGTCATCTGGCTTATACTTGGTACCTGCAGCTGACATGAAGCTTTCAGACTACTCAAAAGGTCTTTTCCAAATTAATACTTAATAATGAATAAAAAAATTCTTATCCTGGTTCTTACTATACCTCTCACAGCAGGAATAATCTTCACCGGATACCGGACATCAGCTCAAAAGCAAAAAGCCGTCCGGACCAATATACTGAACACTAACGAGGTTTTGGTTACTGCACAGGAACCGGAGGAAACTGAAGAGTGGATATCGTTCAGACAGGAGTCTGAGTTGATAATCAATGGTCATGAAAGACAAATTGCTGAATTAAAAAGGAATATCGAAAACAACAAAGAATTATTTGATGAAGTGTACAGGAAAAAGGTTGCCATACTGGGGGAAAAAATCAATTTCATAAAAGCAAGACTTGAGATTTACGATAAAAGCCCGGGTAACTGGGAGTCGTTCAGTTATGGCATTAAACTGGAAATGGATTCTATTGAAAAAACATTTGTGGAACTGACATCAGACAACAACAAATAAATGAAAGACGTTGCCACTGTTATTGAAGCTGCAAACTATGCTGCTGTTGAGGAGAAAATAAAGGAAGCTGCAGAAAGCTGCCCGGTTGAGGTTATCAGATATATCGGGTAGAACCCGATTCTTTTATCTGATAGAAATCAGAGTAAAAAATATAATATTCCACGTGGTCACATTCTCCGGAAGTGTGAATTATGTAATTCATATATATAATTGTGTAACATAATAATAGATAAAGGTCATAACTTTGCTGGAGTTAGTCAATTATCACACCATTATGTCTGAAATACAATTATTAACCGGTTGATTAAATATTACAATTATGGAAAATACTTTAATGTTATGGAAAACCGGGATTTTGAATGACTTTGTCAGGCCAAAGCTCTTGAAGAAAGTACTTTTACCTGAAATATCCAGAGCAAATCCTGTATTGGAAAACATTCGTTCAGAGGCAGGTACTGATTTCGTTCAGTATTTACAATTCCTGCAGCTCGAGAAAGAGACAAACCTGATGGCTCTGTCGGCCTCTCACCATTATTACTATGATTTTGATGACCTGAAGAGTATCAAAACACTTGTAAACCTTAAAAAACTGAATAACATTAAAAGCCTTGGGAATTTTCTGGAAACTGTAGGCCGGATTCTGCCTCAGGAAGCCATATTTATAGGCTACTTCAAAAATGATACAGGAAACAGATCTGTCTTTTCATTTTATCAGACTACGAGAATCTTTAACAGCATGGTTAATTATTTCGATTCCAAAACTGACAGTACCCTGACAAAAGATAATGTTTCAAGACTCCTTGGAGAACACAAGCTTAGGGTTGTTGACATTACAGACATTAACGGCATGACATATTTCTGTTCAAGGAATACCAGGTAATCCGTAATCAAATCTGAGCAACCCTGGATTGTCAGCCACTGGTAACTATTGATCCGGTCCCCGGGTACCTTTCCTGAGAGCAACCAGCAGAGGTTGATCACGGTCGTATATATCTCTTCTAAAATAAACTAATCCATCATCCCCTGCCCATGCAGTAAGATATACAATGTGGACCTGGATAGGTGTATCCAGGTTAACGATTTGTTCCTTTCCCTGATCAATAACATTTTTTATCTGTGCGGGTGTCCATTCGGGGTTGTCTTTCATCAGCCAGGCAACCAGGTCCATCGGATGATTAACTCGTATACAGCCCGAGCTGAAAAAGCATAACCTGCATATACAGGGATTGATCAAACAGGTTTTTATTTACTGTATCATTTTCAATATACACCTGGGTTATGGCAAGTCTGTTTCTTAGCAATGCAATATCGGCGATTACTGTTCTTAAGCCTGAAAAAAAAGGCCGTATCTGTATCTCAACTACGGCCTTTTCTTCATGCTATAACCTATCCCTAAAACCTGTATCCCATTGAAATACCGTACCCTGTATTTTTATATGAGGCTTTGCTGTCTGTTTCCCAGGCGTACTCCGGATTGATCTTAAGCAAACCGAGCTGGGCATTCAGTTGTATGAATACTCCAAGTGACAATTCATATCCAAAGAAGATATTGGCACCGGCATCAAATGGCCTGTAAAAGGCATTCCCGATCAACTCTGTAATATTTGCAACCTTGTTTTCATACTCAATTGACCTTTCGTAGCTGGCAAGTCCAAGGAATTCAGAGTTTTCTGAACCTCCCAGACCGTAAGCAACGTAAGGCCCAAAACCAAGCAGAATGTGTCCGTTTCCAAGCTGAGGCCTGTATAAAAGATTTAAAGGCAACTCGATATATGAAAGTTTTGTGGTTGTTTCAAAATCGCCTGATGCTTTGGTTTGAGGAGAAAAGAAGTCATTCTTTGCCCCCTTGACGGAAAATTGCAGTCCGGG